>QHXA01000128.1 GCA_003222755.1 Acidobacteriota bacterium | reverse complement strand
CTCGTCAGCTGATCGAAGCGTACAACTGGTGCGAGCATTCTAAGTCCCGCGGGCTGATCGATCTTCTGTCCCAGCATTTGCCGGTCCTGCACGCGCAAGGTAACCACTCCCTGCTCAGACGGATCCAGAAGCTACATGAAGAACTCAATAGTTACTACATCCGGTCAGGCCCGGAACCGGCCAAGAACCCCACGTTGCACAACACGGCAGATATCGCAGTTAAAAAGAAGGAGCTGGCAAAAAATCTAAAGGAACTGTCGAAGCACGACCCGGAGTATGTCTCTCTGCAAAAGGTCAGTATCGTCTCCGTGCAGGATGTGCAAGAGGTCCTGCCGGACGACTGCTCGATGGTCGAATACTTCGTCGCTCGCGACGAAGTGCTGGCGTTTGTGATTTCCAGGAATAAGGCGGTCCTCAAACGGCACCTCTGCACCCAAAGCCGCATCCAACATTTGCACGAGCGATTGCGTTTACAGATGGACAAATTCCTCCTGGGCTCCACCTACGTGAGAGACTACGCGATTCAATTGCGCGAAGCGACGGACCGGCATCTCGAGGAACTCTACGTCGAGCTGATTCGGCCGTTGGCCGGCGCTTTGGATTCCAAGCATCTGATCGTGGTGCCCCATGGTGTTCTTCACTATCTGCCGTTCCATGCTTTTTTGAACGGCACGGAATATTTGATTGACCGGCACACGGTCTCCTACGCGCCGAGTGCTTCCGTGCTTCGCTATTGCATGGAGAGACAGCCGGTGCGCGACGCCAGGCCGCTGATCATCGGAGTTGCCGACGAACGAGCGCCTCAAATCGCCGATGAAATCTCTGCACTTCGAAAGCTAGTGCCACAGGCTCGAAGCTACTTCGACCGTCGCGCGACCCGGCGCGTCCTTCGCCGCGAGGCCGCGCAGTCAGAGTTTTTGCACGTTGCCACACATGCTGTATTTCGAACGGACAATCCGATGTTTTCTTCACTCAAGCTCGCGGATGGTCCACTGACCGCCCTGGATCTGTACTCGATGACGTGTCAAACCAATCTGGTCACCTTGAGCGGCTGCAAATCCGGAATGAGCGATTTGGGTGGAGCTGATGAACTGCTGGGGCTGATGAGAGGTTTCCTCTATGCCGGCGCGCGTTCGCTGCTATTGAGCCTGTGGGACGTGAATGACCGCTCGACGTCCATGTTCATGCGCGCTTTCTATCAGGCCTGGCTCGGCGGCCGTTCCAAAGCCGAGGCATTGCAGGAAGCCATCCGCCAGGTTCGCGCGGAAGAGCCTCACCCCTATTTCTGGGCTCCGTTCTATTTGGTCGGCAATCCGTAATCCCATTAAGCATTCCCGCTAAAAAATCCGGCACTCAACCAAGTTGATGGTATTTTCCAACGGTTTTTTTCCGACTTGTTAGGTGAAGGACAATTTCATGCGACACCTAAGTTTAGAGTCTTTGATTGAATTCGCCGAGGGACGGTTATCCCCCCAACACGAACGGCCCATTGAAGAACATATTGCAAATTGTGCCGACTGCTTTGCCGAGGCTTCGGAGTGGCGTGCGCTTCTGGGTTTAATGAACGTATCGGCTCTGGAAAATGCCCCTGACTACGCCGTTCGAAATTGCCTCGCGATGTACGGGATTTCCAAACCGGCCTCAAAATGTCAGCGGTTAGCGGCGGTACTCTTTGACAGCGCCATCGCTTCGGCGACAGTTGGCATACGTGGTGTAGCCGATTGCCAGCAGGTCGTTCTTCGAGCAGTAGATGTCGATGTTCATCTGAGGATTGGCCGGAAACCGCGAATTATTCTGGGGCAATTGCTCCAACGCAAGGCCAACCACTTTCTGGTTGGAATACCGGTCCGCCTCTCACTGGCCGATCAGCAGATCGAAGCGACCATTACCGATAGGCTTGGCGAGTTCCGATTCGGGACCGCGCCGGCCGGCGAAGTCCGTATTTTCGCGGATCTTCCCTCATACCGGCTGAGCGGCGATTTCACAATCCAGGAAGAGGAGATCAACTGATGCTTACCGCAACTACCCAACGAGTTGAAGACGGCCAGGCGCTCCGATACCGGTTCATGGAAATGGAAGACCGGTACCGCAAGCAAGCTCTGGCAATGGCGTGCGCTCTCATCTCCCTGGTCGATTTGCGCGACGCATACACCGGCGGTCATAGCAGCCGCGTGGCTTCATATGCGCGCGCTACTGCATTGCGTCTCGGCCTCCCCGACGGACAGCTGGACAAGGTCGTTATGGGGGCGTTGTTGCACGATATCGGCAAGATCGGAGTTCCGGACCATGTTCTGTTGAAGCGTGGCAGGCTGACAGATGAAGAGTTCGCCCATATCAAAAAACATCCCGAACTGGGGTGGATGGCTCTGAAGAACATTGAGGACTTCAAACCGATCAGTTTGATAGTTCTTCATCACCACGAACGCATGGACGGGGTTGGTTACCCGGGCGGCCTCAAGGGCAACGCCATTCCCCTTGGATCGCGCATTATCGCTGTTGCGGATTCCTACGACGCGTTGACCACGGACCGTCCCTACCGCACGGCAAGAACAAAACAACAGGCGATCGACGAACTGCTGCGCTGCGTCGATGTCCAATTCGATTCCAGAGTGCTCGCTGCATTTCTGGATGCCCTCGATTAACGCCATAGGATGAGGACACAGGCAATGAATGCCAAACGGATAGCTCTCACTTTACTCGTGCTGATAGTTGTCAGTATCAACGCATCGGCAGCAACCACCGTCATCGTTCAAATAGCAAAGAACGCGGACATCAATTCTATCGCGGCATCTCTTGGCGGAACGATTCTGGATTCCATCAGCGGCGACTCCACATATCTGCTCAGCATTCCGTCGATGCCGGGTACGCTACCGCCGGGTGTGCTGTCCATGACCGTGGACACACCGCTCGTCCTGCCTCGCTTCAGAGGCGCCGGCCTGTCGGTAGCGGCCAATGCCGGAGCGCTGCCCTGGTATGCAAATCAGCCGGCCTTCCAGCTGATCAATGCGCCTTCAGCTCGAGGCAAATCGACCGGCCGAGGCGTGATCGTCGCGGACGTCGATGCACGCGTCGATGTCTCCCATCCGGCTTTGCGCGGCCATTTGACCGCGGGCTACGACTTCATAGGCAACACGGACCTAAAGACACGGACGGGCGCCACACTAGAACAGTCGACTGCATCGTTCCTGGATCAATCGACGGCATCGTTTTTGGATCAGTCGACGGCATCATTCTTGGATCAGTCGACGGCGTCATTCCTGGACCAGTCGACGGCATCATTCCTCGACCAGTCCACCGCATCATTTCTCGACCAATCGACGGCATCGTTCCTTGAAGCCGGCACTGCCGGCCACGGCCACGCAACGATGGTCGCTGGAATCATAGCCGCTCTTGCGCCGGACGCGTTGATCATGCCGTTGCGCGCATTTGACGACAATGGGATTGGCGATGCATTTCAAGTGGCGAAGGCGATCCGTTATGCGGTACGCAATGGCGCGCAAGTCATCAATCTGAGCCTCGGACTGACTTCTGACGCGGCGGAAGTTCGGTCCGCCATCAACTTTGCGATAGCGAACAACGTTGCAGTCGTTGCGGCTGGCGGAAACAACAACAGTTCGCAACCGCATTATCCGGCAGCGCTGCCCAATGTCATCGGCGCCGCAGCCACAGATCTACACGATCTGAAAGCTTCGTTCTCGGATTTCGGGCAGTCCGTGTTTGTGGCAGCGCCCGGCGTGGAAATCATCACGGCGTATCCCGGCGGATACGCCGTTGGTTCAGGAACATCCTTCTCCTCAGCGATCGTTGCAGCGGAGGTCGCATTGATCCGGTCACTGACGACCAACGGAATCTATGATGCCGTGGCTGCGAGTGCCGTGAACATTGATGTTGTCAACCCTGCTTATGCTGGACAGCTAGGATATGGCCGGATCGATCTGTTGGCCGCCGTTTCCAGTATGCCTCAGAGGACGTCGGCGATTCCTCAGGGCCGTGCATCGCGGAACTTCGACCGCTATATCGTGAGATTCAGCCCCGGCTCTGGTAAGGCGGACCGTGCGGTAGCCGCCGGGCAAGCGGGCGCGAGTGTCCGTTTCAACTATGACATCGTCGAATCGATTGCAATCGAGGCGCCGCCTCAAGCGCTGCAAGGCTTGGCCCGTAATCCAAACGTGATTGAAATTGTTCCGGATCAGGCGGTATTCGCCTCTCAGGCAGCCGTCGACAGCACTGGTAGTTTTGCTGGTGGTAGTAGTGGCAGCGGTGGTGGTACCGGTCAGGTTACTCCCTCCGGAATCACTCGAGTTGGAACTCCAAACACGGGATCGGATGGTTTCGGAGTTGGTGTTGCCATCATGGACAGCGGTATTGATTTCGTGAATACGGACTTGGCTCCGGCCTCACAAACTTTCAGCGCGTTTGGCGGCACTTGCCAAGACGACAACGGACATGGAACTGCGGTCGCCGGTCTTGTTGCAGCGTTGAATAACACGACAGGCATTGTTGGCGTTGCGCCAAAGTCGACGCTCTATTGCGTGAAAGTCTTGGATTCCGCGGCTGTGGGATCGGATTCGAACATCATCGCCGGTCTGGACTGGATCAACAAGAACTGGAATCTCGTGACGCCAAACATTCGCGTCGTCAACATGAGTCTGGGCCGCGCCGGCACGATTAGCGACAACAGTTCGTACCGGACAGCAATTCAGGCACTGTACAACAAAGGCATCGTCGTTGTAACGGCCGCAGGAAACGACGCAACGGTGACAGTTACTCAGCGCGTTCCCATGGCATATCCCGAAGTGTTGAACGTTGCCAGCACCACCGCGTTGAAGGGCACGACTGCTTGCAAGAGTCAGGCAGCTATTGTTGCCGATTCCGCCTCCTACTTCACGACGGATGGAAAATTCGATCCGATTAGCAAGATCGGCATCACGATCTCGGCGCCTGGAGAAGACTCCGAAAACATCAACTCAGCGTGCGGTGTTACTTCGGTTGGTATGCTTACGACAAATCGCGGCAGCGGTACGGTTCGCGCCTCGGGTTCGAGCGTCTCGGCGCCTCTGGTCTCCGGAGTCGTTGCGCGCTTGATGCAGAAAGGAAATTCCGGCGTCGAGAACATTCGAAGCATTCTGCGCTCGACCGCTTCGCAGTTCGGAACTGCGCCACTCGATTCGCGACTCAGCGGCTATACGTTTGACGGCGAACGCGAAGGAATTGCAAAGCCCCCGTAACTCCCTCCCAATCAGTCCACGTTTGTCCAGGGCGGTCTTGCGACCGCCCTCTTTTTTCGCATTCGGCAAGCCTGGCGAACGTTTGAACAATTCGGCTAATTTCCTGACACGCCTCCCGGCGTGCACGGCTGTCTAAAACTCGAAGCGAATCTGACCTGCGAGCGTTCTGCTTCCGTTCTTCGTGGTGATTTCCCCGAAGGTTCCGGAATTGATGTCCAGATTCGGATTTGCCGGAGTTGGATGATTCAAAATATTGCTGGCGTCGAGACGGACGGTCAGGCTTCTGGCTTCCGCGAACCGGATCCTCTTCTGAAGGTTCGCATCAAAATCCCAACTGCCGGGTCCGTAAAGCGGGTTCAAGCCCAGCGAGCCCAATTGTCCTGGAGCGGCATTCCGCAGGATGATCTTCCCACTGGTGTCCGCGATTGCAGTGTTGGTGCAAAACAGCCGGAGGTTCGCCGGTTGTGAGTCCGGAACATTGGCGCATGCCGGATCGAGAACTCTTTGGTACTGCTGCGAGAAGTAATTTCCAAATTGGCTTCCCCACGTGATGTTGCCGGTGCGCGGAAAGTCGCCCACGATATCGGGAGTTCCAGTTCTATTAATGGTATTGCGGGCAGAAACGTTCAAGGGCGCACCGGTTGTCAGGTTGAGTATGGCGCCGAACTGCCAGCCTTCAATCAGGCGCGCCATGAACCCGCTCGAGTTTGAACCCAGCCACTTGCCTGGCCCGAACGGCAGTTCGAACGTGCCATAGCCGCGGAAATCATGCGTCCGGTGGAAATTCGCCACAGTGTAGTCGGCGTGCCGGTTCAGAAAATCACGGTAGGTCGCAGTAATGCCGCCGCCGGTGGGCGTGTTGCCCGCGACTCCAGTCGCCCGGCTCCAGGTCCAGGTGGCCTGGTATGTAATACCGCGCTTTGGCCGCATCGTGAGCTGAGTCTGCATGGAATGGTACGTCGACGTGTCGGAGTTGTTGCGCATCTCCATGGTCGAGAACTGCGGATTGGCCGTGATGAAATTTTCCGGGAACAATCCGCTGGACCGCAGCGTGGCGCCGGCGATCGTTTGACCTGTCGGCACGTTTACACCGATATTCGTAGTGTTCAGCGTGTTGGCAACGGCTCGGAAATCGCCGTTGGCCAAATTCTGGCGGAACGACGCATTCCGCCGCAGCGCTTCAGATCCAGTGATGTTCTGGCCCACGATGAGCGGCGCCGCCGTCGTTCCGAAATTCAGACCACGGAACATCTGATCGAACAGCGGACTATCACCGCCGGCCCGCGTCACCGCGAGCGCGTTCAGTAAGCCGTTGAACCTGAAATCCGGTTCGTTATAGTTCAACGTGGAATGGAGCTTCACGCCGCGCGTGCCGACGTAGCGCACATCCAAGATCATGCTGGCGGGCAGCGACCGCGTGACGCCGAGCGTAAAAGTCTGAACATACGGCGTGGTGTAGTTCGGTGCGTAGAACGTCTGCGATGTCGAACGATTTGTGACAGGAACGATTACTCGCTCGTCGATCGTTGACGGAAATGCCAGCGGGAGAACGATGCTTGTGAGATCTCGATAGACCGCCCCTCCCGAATCGGTTGCGGAAAACTCCAGACCCGGCAACCGTCCGACGTCTGCATCGATCCATGACAAGCTGTTGCCTGGCAACAGGTGCGTGATTTGATAACCGCCGCGGACCGTTGTCTTGTCCTTTCCCCCAAAGCTCGGCGACCAAGAAAAACCAACAGCCGGTGAGAAGTTGTTCTTGTCGCTTGGCCAAAGCCCCAGCTTCGGATATTTGCTGTCCTTGCCGATCAGAACCACTTCGGTCAGGCCGGCTTTCACGACGCCGCCGTTATGGAATGCTTCGTTAAACGTGCGTCCTGAAATTCCGAAGTATCCCGCGTTGCCATCCACCGGACCGCGTGTCCAGTACTTGCCCGTTCCGCTGCGGAAATCGGGAACGCGGAACAGGTCCCAGCGAATGCCGACGTTCAGCGTGAGACTCGGGCTGACTTTCCAGTCATCCTTGAAGAAGAAATTGAACTCGTTCTGATGATTCTCGCGGATCTTTCCTCTCGTATCGTCGGGTTGACCGGTATGGTGATTGGATTCTTTGTAGTCGATGAACTTTGTGTCGGTGGGCTCCCACGTTTCAAATCTCATCGAAACACTCTGGACGGATCCCGAGAGCGCCAATAAGAGGTTCTGCGCAAGACTGATGTTGTTCGTCAGCAAGCTCGGGATCGTGTCGATGCCTCGGACCGGAACGTCGCCCGCGCCGCCGGTGATCGTCGGAATCAGGCCCAGCGTCTGACTCGTAGCCGGTGTCGGCTGGTAACCGGCCGTGTGCGCATATCGGAACTCGATGCCGCCCTTGAATGCGTGGGCGCCGTGCGTCCACGAAACATTGTCGCCGAATGTGGTCAGCGGGCTTGTGTTGCCGAAATCACTGCTCGCGCCGATCACGTGATTTGGGAATAGAACAGGACGGATGTAGACGGGGTAGCCGTTGATCTTCGGCAAAAAGTCGAACGCCTTGTCTTTGACTCCGGGTGTCTCGATAGCGGAATCCCAGTGCAGTGTTGTGACCCGGTATCCATATCGGAATTCATTCAGGAAATTTGGCGTGAGAGTCGAAGTGAAGTTCAGAGTTCGGACTCTCGGGTCTTCTCGGAGTTGGCCGTTATACCCGGTTGGCCACGGCGACAAATTGTTATTGTCGGTGTAATGGCTTTCGCGGACCCAGGTTCCGCTCAATCGGTGTTTCTCGTTGAAATGGTGATCCATCTTGATATTGATTTGCCGGCGATTGTAGGCGTCCAGATTTTCTCCCGTACCGCCGGCTGAACCTGCCACCGTGCGGCGCACCCATCGGTGAACTGCCGTGTTCAGACCATCAACGGACACCCCGCCGATTGTGCTGGCGCCGTCGTAAGCGTTCGGCAGCGGCATCGACTGAAGCACTTTCGCCATGAATCCGGTCGGATCCATGCGCGTGCGGAATGGGTCACCCGGGTTGAGAGAGTCGCCAAACACGCTGAAGCTTCGAATTGGACCCGTCGCGCCTGAGATCTGAGTCCAGTCCAGCGGATTGCCTGCTTTATCAACAACCGGAGCAACGCGCGTATTGCCCGAACCGCTGACCGTGACGTCCGCGTTGCCGTTGTTCACGCCGGGGTAGAACCGGAAAATGCCTTGCCGCGCGAGCGGCGTCAGCACGACAGCGTTCACGTTTTCTTTCTGCCGTTGATCGTTGCGGTCGTAGAGAGCGAAGAAGAATGTTTTGTTTTTGATGATAGGACCGCCGAGGCTCGCTGTGGACTGCTGCCGGTTGTACCAAATAGGTGTGATGCCGAGGCGATTATTGGACCAAGAGTTGGCGTTCAGGGCCGAGTTCCGAATATTCCATGTCGCCGCGCCGCGGAACTGATTGGTTCCGCTGCGCGCCCGCATTTGAATCTGCGCGGCGCCGCGGCCTTCCGCGTCGACGGGGGCGACGACGACGCGCAATTCATCGATCATGTCCGGATTGACAAAGAAGGTCGTTTTCAGACCTTGAGTATGTCTGCCGGTGTTCATCGTCACGCCATCCATCGAGATGCCGACGTTGGCCGAACCGTTGGCCGCGATGCCGCCAAATGTTGTGTTCGCCTGCCCCTCGCCAGTAACGCCGGGCATCGTTGTCGCCAGATCCATGACGTTCCGCGAGACCAGCGGCAGTTCCACGAGTTGTCTTGCAGGAAGCACCGTGCCGACGGACGCCGAGGACGCCGTCAGAAGCTCATCAGCCGCGACAGTCACCTCAATCTGCTGAGCGACCGTGCCGACTTGTAGCGTGAAGTTCTGCCGGATCTGCTGAGCCGTTCCCAACATCAGCCGGATTGTCTGAGTTTGAAAACCCGATAAGGCCGTGGTGGTCTCGTACGTTCCCGGCTGAAGACTAGGGAACCTGTAGGTACCGCTTTCGTTGGTCACCGTCGTCGAAACAACTCCGGTGCCGA
>QHXA01000775.1 GCA_003222755.1 Acidobacteriota bacterium | reverse complement strand
CCGCATGTCGATAAGAAGTCGCGCGAGCAGTTTGAGATTCGCACGCACAAGCGGCTGCTCGATATCCTCGAGCCCACGCCTCAGACAGTGGACGCGTTGATGAAGCTGGATTTGCCTGCCGGCGTGGACGTCGAGATCAAGGCGTTTGGGCGGGAGCACGCAAAATGATTAATGGATTACTGGGCAAGAAAGTCGGCATGACTCAGCTGTTGCAGGACGACGGAACGGTTGTGCCTGTAACCGTGATTCAAGCCGGGCCGTGCGTCGTTGTTCAGAAGAAGACGAGACAGAACGATGGATATGACGCGGTGCAACTCGGGTTTGTCGAGTTCATCAAACCGAAGCGCGTGAACAAACCAATGACCGGCCATTTCAAAAAGACGAATGCCGCGCCTGCGCGTTTCGTTCGTGAAGTAGCCATTCAAGGCGACGAAGCGGCGAATCCCGGCGACAAGGTGATGGTCGATATTTTCAATCCGGACGAATTGGTCGACGTCATCGGAACCAGCAAAGGCCGGGGCTTCGCTGGGTTTGTTAAGCGGCATCATTTCAGAGGTGGGCGCGCAACGCACGGATGGGCGCCGGGCTCGATTGGCTCGTCGGCGTATCCTTCGCGTGTGCTGAAAGGCATGCGGATGGCGGGACACCTGGGGAATGCCCGAGTGACGGTTCGGAATCTGCGCGTCGCACGTATCGATCAGGAAAACAATCTTCTCTTCGTGCAGGGTGCAGTGCCGGGACCGGCCGGCGGCTATCTCGTCGTGGAGAAGACAGGGCGGTAAGAATGGCAACCGTAGATGTTAAGAATTTAAATAACGAAGTCGTCGGCAAGCTGGATCTCGCAGATGCGGTGTTTGCCGGTCCGATCAATGAGGGTCTGCTGCATCTCGCCGTGAAACAGTACCTTGCCAGCTTACGATCGGGCACGCACAACACGAAGACCCGGGCTGAAGTTTCAGGAAGCGGTAGAAAGCCGTGGCGCCAAAAGGGCACCGGCCGCGCGCGCGTCGGAGAAATCCGGAACCCACTATGGCGCAAGGGCGGCACCGTCTTCGGACCGCGCCCGCGGAATTACGAAGCTCCCCTGCCGAAAAAAATGTTTCGCGCGGCTTTGAAATCTGCTCTCGCGATGAAGTTCAAAGAGAATCAACTCAACATCGTTGAAGCGTTCACGCTCGACAGCCACAAGACCAAACCGTTTTCCGAAGTGCTCGCGAAACTGGGTTTCGATCGCAAGGTTCTGCTGATTGACCATCAGGAAAATCCGAATCTCTGGCTGGCCGCCAGGAATTTGAGCGATGTTCAGCTGCTTCCGAATTTGCAGGTCACTCCTTACCACCTTCTGAATGCAACCCATGTCGTATTCACGAAGGCGGCGATCGAAGCATTACAGGAGGTACTGACGAAATGAATACCATTTATCGTGTCATCAAGCGTCCTCTGATTACCGAAAAGGGACTCACACTCAAAGAGGACGAACGAACGCTCTGCTTCGAAGTCGCCAATAGCGCCAGCAAGCAACAAATCCACGAAGCCGTCGAGCAGCTGTTCAAAGTAAAGGTCCAGCAGGTTCGGACTATGGTCGTTCCCGGCAAGATGCGGCGGCGCGGCAAGTATAGCGGCTACCGTCCGGATTGGAAGAAGGCATACGTCACGCTTCGCGAAGGCGAAAAGATGATTGAGTACGGGGAGAATGTGTAATGGCACTTAAGACTTTCAGAGCAACGACGCCCTCGCTTCGCTTCACGACAGTCGTTGACTACAAGCAGGAAGTAACGACTGACCAACCGTACAAGCCGCTTCTGGAGCCGAAGAACCGTATCAACGGCCGCAACAATTACGGCCAGTTGACGGTTCGCCATCGGGGAGGCGGAAATAAGAAGCATTATCGCGTGATCGATTTCCGGCGTGACAAGATCGGCATTCCCGCCAAAGTGGAAACGGTGGAATACGATCCAAACCGTTCGGCGTTTATCGCGTTGTTGAGCTATGCCGACGGTGAGCGTCGATACATTCTTCAGCCGGTGGGCCTGAAAGTGGGGATGTCCGTTGTTGCAGGTCCTGATGGGGACATTCTCATAGGCAACTCGCTTCCGTTGAGGAACATCCCGCTCGGCACGACGGTTCACAATATCGAGCTGCGTCCCGGAAGGGGCGCCCAGATGGCCCGCAGTGCCGGGGCTGCCGCACAGGTCGTCGCGAAGGAAGGTGGATATGCTCATGTGAAACTTCCTTCGGGAGAAGTCCGATTAGTGGATCTGAACTGCACGGCAACAATTGGTCAGGTAGGAAACCTGGATCATGAGAACGTCACGATTGGAAGAGCGGGACGCACCCGCCACATGGGCATTCGACCGACCATCCGCGGTGTTGCGATGAACCCCGTTGATCATCCGCACGGCGGAGGTGAAGGCCGTGTGAAGGGATATCATCCCATGACGCCATGGGGCAAGCCGACCGTTGGTTACAAGACGCGAAACAACAAACGAACCGACAAGTTTATTGTGAAGAGAAAGACGAAATAGCATGCGCTCACAAAAAAAAGGGCCGTTCATCGACGAGCCGCTGATGAAAGCCATCGCGGCCATGAACGCCCGAAACGAAAAGAAGATCTATAAGACGTGGTCGCGCCGGTCAACGGTTATTCCCGAAATGGTGGGTCACACGATCGCCGTCCATAACGGGAAGAAGTTTATTCCCGTTTACGTTACCGAAAATATGGTCGGCCACAAGCTTGGCGAATTTTCGCCGACACGGACGTTCAAGGGGCACAGCGCAGCCGGCGCAAAAGAGAAAGCCATGGCTCCCGCCGGGCCGCCTGCCGGTGGCGGTGGCGGTGGTGGTGGTGGTGCTCCGGCCACTCCGAAGGCGGGGTAACTGTAGGGACGGTCCGCGAAGCGCAAGCGCGATAGCGTCGGCGGTCATAGACTGCCGCTACAGGAAAAACAATAATCAGCAAAGCAACCAGCAAGTTCATTCGCATGTCGCCGCAGAAAGCGCGCTTGGTCGTGGACTTGATTCGCGGGAAGAACGTGAACGAAGCGCTCATGACTCTGAAGTTCACAAACAAGCCAAAGACAACGCGTGAGATCGAGAAAGTGGTGAAATCCGCTGTTGCGAATGCGACGCAGAAAGATGAGACCCTCGACGTGGACAAGCTCTTCGTCGAGACCTGTTTCATCAATGAAGGTCCGCGGTCGAAGCGGATTCGCCCGGCGCCTATGGGCCGGGCATATCGCTACCAGCGGCGCACGTCTCATATTACGATCGAACTCGGAGAGAGGAAATAATGGGTCAGAAGACACACCCTTACGGATTCCGGCTTGGAATTACCAAACCGTGGCGCTCGCGCTGGTTCGCCAAACGCGACTACAGCCGGTTGCTTCATGAAGACCTGAAGTTGAAGCGCGACCTGCTGAAGCAGTTGGCGCACGCCGGCGTTAGCCTTCGCATCACGATCTACACCTCCCGGCCCGGAATCATCATCGGGCGCAAGGGCTCGGAAATCGATAAATTGAAGGCCGATATCCAGAAACGCACGAGTCGCGAGGTTTACATCAATATCCAGGAAATCCATCGGCCGGAACTCGACGCCCAGCTTGTGGCCGGCGCAATCGCAATGCAGCTTGAAAAGCGAATCGCCTTCCGCCGTGCGATGAGGAAGTCCGTGGATTCGGCCCTGCGTTTTGGCGCAAAGGGCATCAAAGTTCGCGTGAGCGGACGACTGAATGGTGCGGAAATCGCACGGTCCGAGTGGTATTTGCAAGGCCGTCTGCCATTGCACACGCTGCGGGCAGATGTGGACTATGGCTTCGCTCAGGCCCACACCACCTACGGAGTGATCGGAGTGAAGTGCTGGATTTACAAAGGCGAAATTCTGCCAAGCCGGCAGCCGCAAGCTCCAGCGGCCGCGCGCGTTTG
>QHXA01000774.1 GCA_003222755.1 Acidobacteriota bacterium | reverse complement strand
CGGGTTCCCCCGGCTTTCGACGATCATGACGCTGGCGATCAGCCTCGGATTTAGATCGTATTTTCTCGCACTAGTCACGATCGATTCTGCCAAGCGGCTACGATTGGCTTCACCGACTTCATGACGCTCGAGGAAAGTGTCCATCGAACGAACCGCAGGACCAACCGACATAACGCTCGGTTGAAAGCCCGCTTCTTGTATCGGCTGTTGGGGTCTATCGGCTGAAAAGACAGATGCGCTCGGCTCTGGAAAAACCAAAGGCAGAGCCGTCGTAAGGACCGCAAGACTCGCTAACCTCGAGGAGTTACGAAGCCACTGTTTACACAACAGCCGATGCAAAATATAGCGCTTGTTCCAGCCTACTCTCATGCCGCGACAGCTACTGCAAAAGGTGATCCTAGGTTGCATGCGTCCTCCTCGTACGGTTGAGCTTTCTCTACTGCCCGCACTATCGATCTGTGACACGGGCCGGAGAATGGCCGGAACGTCTACGGGAAATAGTCCGAACGTAGTACATCGCCGCAGCCGGAATTTCCTGCACTCGGTTTTGATGCTTTTGAATGAACAGCTTTGGTGGTCGCGGCAGGGCTAGCGTTTATCGACGACAATCACGCCGCCCTTGAGCACCAATTTGGTTTTCAGCATGTTCCAATAACCTTCCAGAGGATTGCCTTCCAGAAGAATAATGTCGGCGAGTTTGCCTGGCTCCAGCGTTCCGAGCTGGTCGCTCATCTGAATGTAGGACGCCGTATTCGGCCCCATCATTTTAATGATGTCCTGCATCGAGAACATCGGGTTAATGGTCTTTAGCTCATGCTCCAGTCCGGCCTTCGGGTCATAGGTTGTGTCGGTGCAGTAGCCGAGGATGGCTCCCGCGTCCCACGCCGTACGCGCATTCACCGGCATATATCCGGCTTCCTCGCCGAGGCGAACTCCGTCCACGATGGATTCGGGCCACGGCTTGCCGTCCCGGAACCGTGGCAGGTTGTCATCCGCAAACACTCCGAAAACGGGCGTGCCAAAGCCAACCGTCCCCAAAATCTTCGTACCCGAGGCGGCCAGTTTCTTGGCGTCCTCCTTGCTCATCCAATCTTTGTTGGGGAGGTGTACCAGCAGCGGCACACCGGCGTCGATGGCGGCCACCATGGCCCGGGAACTCACGGCATGGACCTGCACCATAACGCGGGCTTTCTTCGCCTCGTCCACTACGGCCCTGAGAACTTCCAATTCTTTTTCGGTTGGCCCTGGAACGGGAGTAAGGCCGATCTCACCTGTAAACTTGATTCCCATTTCGGCCATCTTCCGTATCTCCGCGCGAGCCGTTTCCGGAGTGTTATTGTTCAGCCTCAGCGATCCAGACGGGATGATTCGCGGTCCATTAATGAGACCTTTCTCAATGTGGTCCCTGAGCGTGATGTTTCCTTCTGCCGGACCGCCTCCCGACAGGATGGTCGTGTAGCCGGCTTCGAGAAGCGACTGCATCTGCGCCTTCTCGCTGGGTCCGGTATTGATGTGCCGGTGTGCATCGATGAACCCAGGCATCGCAGTCATGCCTTTGGCATCGATAGTCGCCCCACTCGCGGCAGTCGGCCCGCCGGGCGTCACGGAAACGATCTTTCCCGCGCGCACCACGATCGATCCGCGCTCTATTACGGTGCCATTAGCGACGATGATGCGGGCATTGGTGATAGTGAGGTCCTGCGCGGAGAGGGGCGCAAGCGCCCCGAGCGTCAGCCAGGCAAACATTGTGAATGTGTGTCGTTTCATGCCAATTCTTCCTCCGGCGCCAGTGGACTCATTTCGCAGCTTTGCTGCGATCTGGAGTTTGGACATTTCCGCACCGCTGCGCGGTGGCGAATTCGCGGCGGGACTATTTCGTAGGCATAGCCCAATTCAGCATCACATCAAATCGGCCAGGAGCTAGCGTATTGCAGTTGAAAAGGAACCGTTGGCCGTCAGGGGAAACGTCATACGGGTGAAGCCACGGTGTGGCACGCATGGGTGGCGCGAACAAGGCCACAGACTGGGGCGCCGCGTCTGCACGCTGGAAATCGGCGATCTGAACCGAATAGAGTTTCAGATCGGCCGCCAAGAAGAAAAGTTCCTTGCCGTCGTTTTTCCAAACCGGGTAATCGCCTCCAGTCGTCGACACCTGAATTTTGGTGTCTGATGCCGCCGCCGGGCGACCGGCAAACGGCCGCACATAGACCTCGTAGCGTCCGGATTCGTTCGACGCGTAGGCGATCCATTTCGCGTCCGGCGAAAATCGGGGCGAGGATACGGCAAATGGGGATTCCATGAAATCAAGCACTGGACCATGCGGGGCAGACGCCACCTTGATGGATCCCGATCTGGGCGAACGGGTATCTCCGTACAGTGCGATCCACTGCCCGTCCCGCGACCAGTCCGACGGTGATCCCAAGGCTCCAATTAAGGGCGTCTCCCCACTACCCGGATCAAGCGAATCCTTGATGTAAGTGGGCCCGGGG
>QHXA01000773.1:365-2681 GCA_003222755.1 Acidobacteriota bacterium | reverse complement strand
TCATTGCAGCCTATGCGATCGGTAGTCATAAAGCGTATGTCTACATTCGGGGCGAGTATTTCCGGCCGGCTAAGCGCATGCAACGAGCGCTCGATGAAGCTTACAGCCGGAACTGGCTCGGCAAGAACATTCAGGGAACCGGTTTTGACCTGGATGTGGTCATCCACCGTGGGGCCGGTGCATACATTTGCGGAGAAGAGACCGCGCTTCTGACTTCGCTCGAGGGCGGCAAAGGTTTTCCCAGGATTAAACCTCCGTTTCCGGCCATTTCGGGTCTGTTTGCGTGCCCTACGATCGTCAACAATGTCGAAACCCTCGCCTGCGTCCCATTCATCCTCCGCTATGGGGCCGAACGTTTTGCCGGCATAGGTTCGGAAACGCAGGGCGGCACGCGGCTATTCTGCGTCAGCGGGCATGTCGTTCGGCCCGGGCTTTACGAGGAGCCGGTGAGAGTGACGGTGCGGGATCTTATCGAGCGTGCTGGAGGGGTGCGCGGTGGCAGGAAGCTGAAGGCCGTTATTCCCGGAGGCCTCTCGGCAAAGATTTTGAAAGCCGATGAGATCGAAGTTGCCATGGATTTCAACTCCCTATCGGCGGCTGGAACGATGGCCGGATCCGGTGGCGTGATTGTCATGGACGAGACCACTTCCATGATTGACGCGCTCGATTCCGCAGTGAAGTTCTTCGCGCATGAGTCCTGTGGACAGTGCTCCCCTTGCCGTGAGGGAACTGGATGGGTTCATCGCATCATGAGTCGCATTACTGCAGGCCAGGGCACTCTCCGGGATCTGGACGATCTCCTCGCCATCGCCGCTGACATGGAAGGGAAAACGATCTGCGTCTTCGCAGATGCGGCGGCATGGCCGATCCAATCTTACATTGCAAAATTCCGCGATGAATTCGAAGAGTATATCCGCGCCGGTCACAAGGCCCGGAACAAGGAGAGCAACAAGGAGGCCGCCGCATGCCGAAGTTGAGCATTGACGGCCGTGAGATCAGCGTGGCCGACGGAAGCACCGTCATTCAGGCCGCAGAGAAACTCGGGATTTTTGTTCCACGTTATTGCTATCACCCCGCACTGTCTATCGCGGGCAACTGCCGCATCTGCCTTGTGGATGTAGAGAAGGCGCCCAAACTCCAGATTGCCTGTAACACGCCCGTGATGGAAGGGATGGTAGTGCACACCAAAAATGCCAAGGCTCAGGACGGCCGGCGCGCAGTGCTGGAGTTTCTCTTAGCGAACCATCCGCTCGATTGTCCGGTTTGCGACCAATCCGGCGAGTGCGACCTGCAGAACTTCTACCTGAACTTCGGACTCTACGATCCGCGGTTCAAGGAGCAAAAGGTCAAGAAGCATAAAGCCGTGGCACTCGGGCCCCATGTAATGTTGGATCAGGAGCGCTGTATCCTCTGCTCCCGCTGCGTGCGCTTTACGGATGAAATCACTAAGACTGGCGAGCTCGGCATTTTCAATCGCGGAGACCATGCGGAGGTGGGCGTTTACGCTGGCACTGCGCTCGAGAATTCCTATTCGGCCAACGTCGTAGACATCTGTCCTGTGGGTGCGCTGACCGAGCGGGACTTCCGTTTCAAAGCGAGAGTTTGGTACCTCTCCAGCGCGCCTACCATCTGCAATGGCTGCAGCCAGGGGTGCAACATAGACTTGCACTACATGCTCGACAGACCCCACCTGAACGACGGTGCTCGCGTGGTCCGCGTCAAACCCCGTTACAATCCGGATGTGAATCAATGGTGGTTGTGCGATGAGGGACGCTACGGCGTTGGTTGGATCGATCGGGGAAGACTCAAAAACGTACGTGGGCCGTCAGCCGATGCTGAGAATCCAACCTGGGAACAGGCGCTCACTGCGATCTCAACAGCACTGACAGGCGCAAGGATTGGCGTCATCGCCTCCGCCCAGCTCACCAACGAAGAACTTTTTCTGGTCCGAGAGATTTTCGAGCGCGGTTTGGGCGCTCAGGTCAGCGCCCGTGTTCCGGAGACGCCCGGATCTTCTGATGACCTCCTTATAAAGGCCGACAAGAATCCCAACACGTTGGGAGCAACGCTGCTGGGCCTGGCCGGTCCGGCCGCGCTGGACGCTGCACAGATTGTGGACGAGGCGCTCACCGGAAAACTGGATGTCTTGTGGGTTATGGGACACGACATGGTGAAGCTCTTCGGCGAAACCAAGATCCGCGATCTCTCAAAAACGGTGCGCCTGTTCGTCTTCTCCGGCACAAACGAGAACGCGACTGTGCCCTTCGCGCATTGGGTTCTGCCGGCTGCGGCCTACGTCGAAAAGGACGGGACGTT
>QHXA01000773.1:0-200 GCA_003222755.1 Acidobacteriota bacterium | reverse complement strand
GGTGTTGACGTGGCAACGGCCAAGCCTGCTGAGGGGGCAGTCGTGCCATGATGGAACTCCTGATCATCAAGTTTGTTTTGGCGGGAATCGTCTTTTTCGCTGCCCTAAACCTGGCGGGATTTCACACATGGGTGGAGCGAAAGCAGTCGGCACTCATTCAGGATCGCATTGGGGCGAACCGCGCCGACATCTTCGGCTTT
>QHXA01000772.1:2521-3024 GCA_003222755.1 Acidobacteriota bacterium | reverse complement strand
GAAGCGAGCACGATGCTGGCAGCAACTTTGGATTACGAGCGAACGCTGATTAATGTTTCAAGGTTGGCCATTCCGACGTTCGCGGACTGGTGCTTTGTATACCTGGCTCTCAATCGTCAGGACATGAGTGCCGGTCTGATCGCTCATGTCGATGCTGCAAAGGAACATCTGGCTCAGCAGGTCGACATACGGCCGGAAGATCTGTCTAGCCAAACACTCCCTGTCCTGCGCGTATTTCAGACCGGTACGCCGGAATTGTTCGCCGATATCAGCGACGAAGAACTACGGCAGACAGTACGTCATCCGGAAAAGTACGAAGCGATAAAACAGTTAGGCCTTCGGTCCGCAGTCGTGGTACCGATTCCGGGACGCCATGCCGTGCTTGGCGTGATTGGCTTCGCTTCGGCAAAGCCAAGCCGCTACACTTCGACCGAGTTGATCTTTGCACAGGATCTGGCGCGGCGGATCAGTTTGGCCCTGGAAAATGCGCGCCTATACCGGGA
>QHXA01000772.1:0-2462 GCA_003222755.1 Acidobacteriota bacterium | reverse complement strand
TCAATGCGATTCTTGGCTGGATACAAATCCTTCGTTCAAAACATCTGGATGAGGTGACCACAGCGCGGGCCTTCGAAGCCATCGAGCGTAATGCCAAAGCGCAAGCTGAACTCATCGAGGACATGTTGGACGTCTCACGGATCATCACTGGCCGGCTGCGCCTCGAGCTGCAGCGTGTGCGATTGTCTGAGGCTGTCGACGCCGCTCTCGATTCCGTGAGGCCTGGTGCTGATGCTAAAGGCGTTCGATTGGAATGCGACATGATGCCGGATGCCGGATACATTGCCGGCGATCACCACCGGCTCCAGCAGATCGTGTGGAACCTCTTATCGAACGCGGTGAAATTCACGCCGGCCGCTGGAGTCGTTCGAATCAAACTGGAATACACCGGCACGGAAGCCAAGCTCACCGTCAGCGACACCGGCAGAGGAATCAGCAAGCAGTTCCTCCCGTACGTATTCGATCGTTTCCGCCAGGCTGAAACCATGGTCAGCCGCACAGCAGGCGGTCTGGGACTGGGCCTTTCCATCGCCCGTCATCTCGTCGAACTGCACGGCGGAATCATCGAGGCCAACAGTGAAGGAGAAGGCCGCGGCGCAACGTTCACGGTCACCTTTCCCGTGCGCGAAATGATCACAGCCGCAGTTCAGAATGCCTCCTGAGCACCGCCTTTCAGACGATCGGCTCAAAAAACGCGTACCCCTGGCTAATTTTCTTGCACCGCTCCGTGGTGCGGGACACCGCGGCACGCTAATTGCAAACTATCTATGCATAAGCAAAATCCCAAGGGAGTAACACCATAGAAATGAGTACGCGAAATCCAGATCCAGAGGCTTTCGCTGTGTTTACACAGGCAGCGGAACAATATTGCCTAGGTTTATCCAACAGTGCCATGCGGAGTTATGCACTGAAGTACCTCATGTTCCTACAAGCACGGGCTCAGGGTGAGGACCAGGAAGAACCGAAAAACGGCCGGACCTGCAGTTTTGACTGCGTTCTTATCCGCTCATACTTAACGACATTGTACCGGGACGTCCTGGAGAATCGTTCCGAACGAGCGGCGTAGGTTCAGGACGCCTTTCGCCGCTCTCGCGCCGGCAATGAAAAATAAAAAGTGGCGCCTTTACTGGGTTCGGCCTCGGCCCAGACTCGGCCGCCATGGCGGTCAATGATGCGCTGCACGGTGGCGAGGCCGATGCCGCTTCCCTCGAATTCATTTGCGGCATGCAACCGCTGAAAAGTTCCAAATAGTTTCTGCGCGTGATTCATATCGAAACCGACGCCGTTGTCGCGGACGAAATAAATATCCTCGCCGGCACCGGGTTGATAGCCCACTTCGATGATCGCTTCCGGGACGTTTCTCGTGAATTTAATGGCGTTGCCCAACAGGTTGTGGAATACCTGTGTGATCAGGCGCTTGTCACCATAAGCGCCCGGGAGTTCTGCGAGTTTGAATGAGACGTCGCCTTGTCTGCCACCCGCCGCCTTCTGCTCGTCGAACGCGGTTTTCGCAAGTTCCGTCATATCGATTTCCGAAAACATCAGCTTCTCCCGGCCAAGCCGCGACAGGGCGAGCAACCCGTCAATCAACTGCCCCATCTTCTCCGTGTTGTGCCGAACGATCCCCAGTAGCCGCCGGCCTTCGTCATCGAGCGAATCCGCATATTCCTCGATCAAGATTCGAGTGAAACCATCGATCGCTCGCACCGGCGCGCGCATGTCATGCGAGACGGAATACGTGAAGCCTTCAAGCTCGTCCGTGCGCTGCCGAAGCTCGGTCATGTCGCGGCCCGTAACAACGAAACGGCCGCTGCCGGCAACTTCCTTATTCAACGCGGTACAGCACCAAGACACCAGCCGCCGTGTGTTTCCGACCGTGAGCCAATACTCTTGGCATTCTCTATGGCCGCGAGCTTCCTTGAGGAATTCCTTAGCAGCATCCTTGTCTTCCAAGTACTGATCAAGAAAATGGCCTCGCACCTGATCCGACCGGTAGTCGGTCGCCTCCTCGAAGCCGCGATTCACTCGAAGGATTCGCCCGTCATCGTCAAGCACCAGAACAAAGCCCGCAACGGTATCGAGAATGGCGGCGGCAAAATCACGCTCAGCCTTTAGCAGCAACGATTGTTGTTGTGCTTCCTGACCCTGCTTGAACATCTCCACAAATCCGGCCACCTTCGCGCGCAGAAGGTCCGGCACGAACGGCTTCAAAATGTAATCCACGCAGCCCAAGGAATATCCCTGACTAATCGGTACGTCGCTCTTGCTGATGGGCATGAGGAAAATAATAGGTGTGTAACGAGTCTTTTCGCGCTGCCGGATCATCGTGGCAATCTGGAAGCCGTCCATGTCCGGCATTTCTAGATCGAGCAAAATGACTGCAACGTCCTTTTTTAGAAGACCCTTCAACGCCTCGCCGCCGGATGATGCCTTCAGGACATTGTGATCCAGCGGTTTCAAAA
>QHXA01000757.1:2528-3041 GCA_003222755.1 Acidobacteriota bacterium | reverse complement strand
TGGAAATGTCTTCCCACGTATCGACCAGTTGATCCTTTCCGATGCGCTTCGTGGCTGCACGCGCCTGCGCTTCAGCGCGCAATTTTTGTCCCCGCTCGGTTAACGGAGGCAGGCGGCCATCCTCCGGATCGATCAGAATGGACGTGCGGCCGGTGGGCCTTCCCTCGTCGCTGGCGAACCATAGCGCGTTATAGCTGAAATGCTCGTTCGTTGCGATGTTCTCCGCCTGCTTTTTCTTGAGTTGCTCCTCGAGGGCTTTCTGTTCCTCTTCCGTCAGTACGGCCTTAGCGGCTTGAGCAGCCGGCCGCTGGAAAGGCGTAAGAGTAGCGAACGTATACACTCCCTCCAGATCCGGATCACCCCACGCGGTCCGGGGCACGGCAAACTTGGCCTGCTGGCCGGCAGCCGGCAATTGCGCCAACAGCATCAGTCCGGCGATTGCCGGCAGCGCGCTGATTCGTGCAAGAAATCGATGCTTCATCGGAAGCCTCCTCGGATTTGTCTCACTTGCTC
>QHXA01000757.1:0-2466 GCA_003222755.1 Acidobacteriota bacterium | reverse complement strand
CGGTTGGATGTTCGGCTCCACGTGGCGATACAGAGGCATGCTGATTTTCCAGGGACGCGTAAACACCTTCGGATCCTCGATCGTGGCCTCGTACATTAGATGATACGGCGACAGGGGCGTGTAACGCTCCACCACATGCAAAGCATCGCTATGAAAATTTCCGGCCCGGTCGAACCAGGTTTTGTCGTTTAGAGCGGTGACGTCAACAACCAGCGTATCACCGTCCCAACTTCCAATGGACCAGCCCATCCAAGAATCCGCTGGGGGCGTGGGCTTGCGATCCATATAGACCATGCGCGTCGCACTGGCAAACTCGTAGGAAAGCAGGACCTGCTTGGCTGTCTGAATGATCTGAAATGGAAGGCCGATATAAGTGGCCCGCGGAACGCCTGGCAGATAGCACTTCGCTTCGGGGTCGCCGGTTGCATTGTTGAGGTCGTTGCTCGTCGGACGGGTGAACCGCTTTTCAAAATTCTCTTTCTTCTTCGCCGCGGCCCAGGGCTGATACGGGATCTTTCCACCCTCGACGACGCCTTGTCCGGCCGGCTCCGCGCCGATCGCGCCCATGAGCGCCGGAAGGGCCGACGGTGCCGCGGCATGAGGCTCGATGTCCCAATTGGCCGAGTTCATCGCCTGCCAGATTCCGTTTAAATCGGGATTTTGCGTTCCGGGAAAACGCGGCGCACGGTAAGCGGGATACTGTTGCGCCGGAGCCTGCATCGCCAAAAAAATCAGGAATGTCAGAGCTATGGCACGAGTTGTCGCACCAATCACTTGGGGTTTTATCCTCGGGTGCGGAAACTATCACGACTGATTTGGCGAGTCAACAGACCCCCGTTACTTCCGTTACTTCTCCAGGACAATAAAACCTAGTTGTATTCCGCGCTGCTGCGCATCACGATGCTGCTCGGTGATTTCAATGTTGCGAGTGGCTGGAAGAAGCGCATTCACGAGATATGCGCTCATGTCATTCCTATGATTGTTTTGATAAGACAGCGAATGGCGGCCGGAAGCACTCGCACAGAGCGCAACCGCCTCGATCCGGATCGTACCAATGCCGGCGCTCATTTCTTCAAAAGACGGAAATTGCGTCCGGATGAGAGTCAAGCTCTGGCGCTGCCCATCGAGGTCGAGAACGATCTGCTTCAGAAACTGGTTCGCGTATGCCCGGCCTTCTGATTGAGAAATGCGGCCATCGTGGTCGGTATTGATCAGCGCGAAAATCATCTGCGCCACGTCCACTCCAGGTGTGAGATCGATTTCCAAGCCGATTCGATCTCGCGCAAGTGATAACCGCGTCGCCTGCAGATACTCATCCACACGGTGCGCGCTCGTCGTGGCCGGAAATGGCAATAGGACGACGATCGACGCGATCAGCGTGACTATCCTTTTCATGGCTTGATGAACTTTGCCCCGTAATCGTTGGTCGGGTCTCGATAGAAGGTGTGGATATGGTCCGTACTCCCACCCTGCGGCGCATATTCGATTTCTACGGTGGGGCCTTGTATCCGGAAATATGCGGCATCGCCGTTCGTTGTCGGTCCGCTCCAAGCAAAATAAGTATCCGCTATGCTCGATTTGATCTCCGCCATTTTCGCCAAAGCTGCGGTGTCATTAAGAATACTGACCCACTCGTTTATCAGGTCGAGCAGCATGGCTTGCTGATTCGCGGTGAGATTCGACCCCCGCACACCTTCGGGTTGAATGACTTCACCGTCATGGCCGGGGCCCAGCACCGTGTCCGCGACTCGATAATTCAGTATCGCCTGCTTCTGCTGCGCGGCATTTAGGGCGTTAATAAGAGCGAAACCTTTGTCGTTTTCCTTGCCCAGTGGCCGAATTGTCTGGCCAGTGAGGCTGTACCTGCTTGGTTGCGCGCCGGTGTGACTCGGCGTCAACACGTTTTGTGCGGCCACGACCGTGACATTGATCGCCAAATGATGGCCGCCGAATTGAATCATCCACGGTTCCGTGGCGGAGGGTTCTCCAAGAATAGCGATTTGATATTCAGCGCGTCCAAACCGAACACGATTGCCGGTTTGCCTAGCCGGAGCGCTCGACCGCTCCAAATTTTCATCGGCATTCACGATGTTCATCACTTTCTGATAGCCCGGCCCGCTCAATGTCGAAGCGACCAGTGCAAGCGCGGCCTCTTGTTGCGCAGCACTCAGGTCACCAAGCTTGATACCATTCCGCAGGAACCCAAGCCCCGCCGCCCCATTCGGAAGATTCGACCACTTGGATCTGGTGTTTTTATTTAGCTCCAGTTTCACAGCAGCCCGTTGGCGGCCGTCGAGAGTCGCGAGAAAAGCCTTCGCTGCTGCGACAGCCTTCAGCGTTGCATCCGAAGCCGCTGGGGCGCGCTGACCCGTAACAACTCGAGCGGTACTGGCCCCAAGTGATAATCCGAACAGAGCTAAGAGTGTTGCATATCGACATATTTTCATGGGGACCTCAGGCGCGATT
>QHXA01000756.1 GCA_003222755.1 Acidobacteriota bacterium | reverse complement strand
ATAATGAAAATTTCTCTCAAGGACTGGCGCCTCAGAAGCGACCCCGCACGAAATTACCGGGACGACGAACTGCCATTGCGATCGGAACTCTTGAGTACCGATCAGAGGATAGCGCATGGCAAGACTCTGGCAGGCTCGCACAAGTTGAGTCCGAGAGGAGCCGCGAACCCGCTTCTTAGCCGCCTCGATGAGAATGAAGATGTTTTGATCAGTGTCTACGGTTTGCTCACGGAAGCCGCCAAAGCCGATCTCCGGATTGCGCCAGCCGGCGAATGGCTACTCGATAATTTCTATCTGATCGAAGAACAAATAGGCCTGGCGAGGCGCCATTTGCCGAAAAGCTACAGCCGGGAACTTCCTCAATTGATGAACGGCCCATCGGCTGGCCTCCCCCGCGTCTATGACATTGCGCTCGAGGCGATCTCGCACGGTGATGGACGTTTGGACATGGATAGTCTCGGCAGCTTTGTCGCGTCCTACCAAACCATCACGACGCTGCGGTTAGGTGAATTGTGGGCGATACCCACCATGCTGCGCCTCGCCCTCATCGAGAATCTTCGGCGCGTGGGGACCAGAATGGCTACCGGAAGGGTCGACCGCAACCTCGCGGACTATTGGGCCGGTCAGATCATAGAAATGGCCGAAAAGGATCCGAAGAGCCTCATCATGACGATCGCTGACATGACAAGGTCGAGGCCGATCCTTTCCAGTTCTTTTGTTGCGGAGTTGGCTCGCCGCTTACAAGGACAGGGCTCCGCATTGGCGTTGCCGCTTACCTGGATTGAACAGCGGCTCGCGGAATCTGGATTGACGATCAAAAAGTTAGTCCAATCTGAGAACCAAGAGCAGGCTACTGACCAGGCCTCCGTTAGCAACGCTATCGGGAGCCTTCGACTTCTAGGATCGACCGACTGGCGGGACTTCATCGAGTCGACGAGCGCTGTGGAGATGGTACTGCGCAGAGATCCCGCACACGCATATGCCGAGATGGACTTTGCAACGCGCGATCGCTACCGGCATGTCATCGAGCGGATCGCCAAGTGTGTCGATCTTTCCGAGCAAAGTGTGGCCTGCAAAGCTGTCGAACTGGCTGCAGAGACTGCACAGGAAGACAAGAGCGATCGAGCCGCGCATGTCGGATTTTATCTAATCGACAAAGGGCTTCCACAGCTTGAGCGTGCGACTGGGTTCCGCCGATCCTTCCCAGCACTCATCCGAACAGCACTCGGACGGTTTCCTTTAGTCATCTATGCGGGCCTCATCGGGCTTATCACAACAAGCCTCACCGGAGGCCTGCTGTGGATTGCGTTCGGCGGCGGCCTACATGGTGGAATACTGGTGCTCTTGGGCATCGTCTCACTTCTCTCCACAAGTCAGTTCGCCACTGCGATTGTGAATTGGCTTGCAACCCTGTTGGTAGCCGCGGATTCGCTTCCCAGAATGGACTTCTCGGAAGGGATTCCGGCCCAATCACGTACGCTCGCAGTTGTCCCAACGATGCTGACAAGCATGAGAAGCATCGAAGATCTCATCGAAGCCTTGGAGGTTCGGTTCCTTGCCAATCGCGATGACAACCTGCACTTCGCACTGTTAACCGATTTTCAAGATGCCACGCGCGAAACGATTCCTTCAGATCAGCCGCTGCTCTTACTGGCAGAAGCGAGAATTGAAGAGCTAAACGCAAAATACGCGAGAAGCCAAGGTAGCGCATTTTTCCTTTTTCATCGGCCGCGCCGATGGAATCCGAAGGAACAACTTTGGATGGGTTACGAACGTAAGCGCGGAAAGCTTGCCGATTTCAATGCACTGCTGCGAGCCGTGACAGTCGGCGGCGTGGAGCGATTTTCGCTGGTCGTCGGTCAAGTGGAAATCCTGTCACAGGTGAAGTATGTCATCACGCTCGATACCGACACTCAATTGCCCCGCGACTCCGCACGGCAGTTGGTAGGAGCAATGGCGCATCCATTGAACCGTGCAGTTTATGACAAGGCCAGGCAACGAGTCTCGCAGGGTTACGGTATTCTTCAACCGCGCGTCGCGGTGAGCCTTCCCGGCACGAACCGATCGCGATATGCGCGGATGTTTGGAAATGAACCCGGCATTGACCCCTATACGAGAGCTGTATCCGATGTTTACCAGGATGTGTTCGGTGAGGGCTCGTTCATCGGCAAAGGTATCTACGATGTCGACGCGTTTGAACTTTCGCTCCAAGGTCGCCTTCCCGAGAATCTGATTCTTAGTCACGATCTTCTCGAAGGTTGCTATGCGCGCGCGGCTAGCGACGTGCTGTTATACGAGGAGTACCCATCGAACTACAGTGCTGACGTGAACCGTCGTCACCGTTGGATTCGGGGAGATTGGCAGATTGCGCGGTGGCTGCTGCCGCGCGTTCCACGCTTCGCCGCTCGTTCTCGGGCGAATCCGATTTCCATGCTGTCACGATGGAAGATTCTCGACAATCTGCGGCGGAGCCTCGTCCCTGCCGCACTGACAGCCTTCCTGTTACTCGGATGGACCGCGTTGCCGGCTCTTTGGCCCTGGACGTTGTGGGTGATCGGAATCATCCTGATCCCGACGTTGCTTCCGGCCAGCATCGATATATTTCGGAAGCCGAACGAGGTTCGGTTGAGCCAGCACCTTCTGGCATGGGCGCGTTCGACCGGCCGTCGCTTGGAACAGGCTGCATTTTCCTTCGCCTGTCTTCCCTATGAGGCACTTTTCAGTCTCGGCGCCATTGTGCGGA
>QHXA01000755.1 GCA_003222755.1 Acidobacteriota bacterium | reverse complement strand
GAATGTACACGGACAGCCTTCCAGTCATATCGAGTAGGCCCGAATCAGCGACTTCATAGGCAATCCTTGGAACAGCTGCAAGACGGAGATAGAGCGTTGATGGCGCGTACTGCTTCTGTTCGAGATGGATTCTGTATCGGAGAACCACGGTGCGGTTGAAGGCCACAGGACCATTCCGGTTGGGCCAGGTGTTTGGAAGCGGCCAGGGCCAGTTGCTCATCGTTGACTGGGTTCTTAATGGGGTGTTAGGTTGAATGCACTAGGTTGAATGCACTATGAAAGACGACTTAAAAAACCAGGGCTACAGCAAAGAGGACGAGTACTTCTATCAAAAGGACCGGGAACGCATCGCTAAACTGCGCGAGCAAGGCATCGGAGAATAAGAAGCAAGAGTATTGGATGCGCTGCCCCAAGTGCGGCTCCCCCCTCAAGGAGGAAAAGTACGCGGGTGTCGTGCTTGTGGACCGCTGCAGTTCGAAGGATTGCGGTGGAATCTTCTTCGACGGAGGTGAACTCGAAATCCTCATGAAAGCGAAGGCTCCTCTCCTCCAGCGGATCTTCGGCCGCTAACGCCGCGACGGTCTGTAGGGGCGGTCATAGACTGCCGCTGCAGAATAATTTCCCGACAGGTGTGATCTGGGTTTCCAGCAGATCCCCCCACGTCGCCTCAAGTTCCGCCACCGCTGTCGCTTCTCCTTCAACAACGTGCCATCCGCAAGCCGACCCTGGTGCGTGCCAGCGCCCAATGGTCTTCAACCCCTTGACGTCTGGCGCGCCCGTCTTCAGAAATCGCTCTACTGCGGTTTTGTAGCAACTCGGCGGAATCTTCCATGCAACCATGAACTTCATTTTGTTTCTCCCTCCCAACGATTGGTGGAACAGTCCACCGGAACCGGGGGCAGTGTACATCACAGTTTTGAAATATGGCGCTCTTTCATGGGAGGACAAAAGTGAAACTCCGACTAATACGAGTGGTCGCGCAGCGTTTACGCATCCGACGAAGAATGGATGCCTCGCCACTACGGCGTTACACAGGACTAATCTGTCGCGAAGGCGTCCTACCGACCTCTGCGCACGTATCGAACACCTCTTGCTACGCTTCACTCTCCAATTCAGGGAGCTCCGGTGGGTGTCCACGACGTGGTTGGGGGGGTTGTCAGCTTCTTTGTTTCGTTCGCGCCGAACGTGTGGCACGCGCGAAGCGAGCACGGTACGAATCGGGGAACGCATAGTCGTTTCGCTCGCTCAGCGTCTTGGCTTGGACCGTCGGCAGGTATCAAACCGAAGCGGTGAGCCGGCTCGGAGGATCTGCCGTGAGAATCAAGACGCCAAGAATCCAGGGCACCATATGAATAAGCAACGGCGGCCCGAACCACGGAACGGCGAGCACAGCGAAGCCGATGCACAACCAGGCGGCCGCTCTGGGCAGGATGCGGGTCTTCAAGAGAGCGATCCCGTAGGCCATCAAAGCCAGATAGGCGAGCACGTGGTAGATCCCGAATCCCAAGCCGGCCCAAATGCGCCAGGGCTCGTACCAGTTGGGCGTCGCTCCCAGGCGCTCGAACTCCTCGGCGGCCAACGGCATGACGGTCAAGCGGAAGCCGAGATGCATCACAAAGAAAACAGCGCCGAACAGGTACCCCAGGAGCCCTAATGTCGCCCAGAAGCGATCGCCCGCATCCTGCAGGGCCAGTCGCAAGAGGGCCATCCCGGCCAACGTGATGACGGTGGCCAGCAGGAAGGTGCTGCTGGTCCAGAGGTGCTCGCGACCATGCTCTGCGATCACCGCCAAACTCATCCCAGGCCAAATTCTGGCGCCCGACCAGAAGATCACCGCTCCAGCGATGAACAGGCCAGCGGCAGGACGTGCCGGATTCTCTTTCCTCCAAGCGCTTAGCGCAGACGCCGCCATCAAGACGAGCAGCAGGTGAGCGCCGGATGCGATCTCATAGAGTAGGGCTCGGTCCCATCCGGCAACGGCCGGCAGCCAGTGGGCCGGGTCGTCTAGCAACAGGATGAAGGCCAGCCAGAGGTACAAG
The DNA here is from genome assembly GCA_003222755.1 of Acidobacteriota bacterium. Taxonomy (GTDB): domain Bacteria; phylum Acidobacteriota; class Terriglobia; order 20CM-2-55-15; family 20CM-2-55-15; genus 20CM-2-55-15. The sequence continues at coordinate 752 of QHXA01000755.1, read as the reverse complement.
CTGCTCAGGCTCCGCAGTTTTTGGGGGCTTCGCAATGCCCAACCCACGCCGCCCAGGATCAGTGCCAGCGAAAGAATATCGCCGGCGGTAGCACTGAGGCCGGCCGCCCGTCTGACCACTGCAACCACGGCCAGCGCGCCGAACAGCGACGGTCCCAGCCATTTCTGCAAGGGGGGCCTCCCACCATCAGTCTAGTTTCGGGCGATTGTCTCACAGTCGCGGTGGTGGGACAACGTAGCGCGCCGAGTCGGCAGAGCCGGCGCTCGGGAGGGCAGGCCAAGGCGATAGTCGATTTGGCATCGACGTGCCTAGCACGTTGGGAAACCCGATTGCCCAACATAAGTCGCCAAGCGTTTACGCGGCCCAAAGGTCGCCCGCTACAACGTCAAACGATAAGCGAAACAAAGGGGATGGATTCATAGAATCGGGCCGACTGATATGGCGATGTCCCATAATTTCCCGATTATGTTAACCGCGCCGCCGCTAGGCCGCGGCGCGAACTGTTAACCCGGCTGCGGCACTGTTTCTTAGCGGCGGTACCTCGAAGTCTAAGTTTAGCAAGCAAGGCCCAGTGCGCTAATCCGGAATTTCGGCTTCGACGAGCTCGGCCAGGAGCAAGAGCGACTCTTGCGATCCAAGATAGCAGGCCTCCGCGGGAATGACGTCCGGCACGCCTTCTTGCACGATGTTCACTTCAGTCCCGACCGAGACCTTTTTAGAGTCACAGTCAGCTGAATCTCGCCGGGCAGGTT
>QHXA01000127.1:15626-15870 GCA_003222755.1 Acidobacteriota bacterium | reverse complement strand
ATCAAAATCGATTGGTCTCTAGCGCAATCGGCTAGCTGTTTGGATATCACGGCGACTCCTGGTAACCCTTACCGCGCCCGCTTTTCCGAATATTTTCGCCTTCACAATCACGCGGCAGATTCGAGCTAGCAGTTCACGCACCAAAAAAACTATTTCCCACAAACCGCAATCACCAAGTCCTGTATCTCTGGCTTGCTCATGATATCCACCGCGCTGGCGGCTGGATTCTCGCCGATGAAGAATT
>QHXA01000127.1:394-15525 GCA_003222755.1 Acidobacteriota bacterium | reverse complement strand
GCCCCGGCCATCTCCGACAAGAAGCAGCTGAATCAGCCGGATGAGAAACTCATCGGCGGGAAGACTGGTCAGGTAGATCGCGGTGCCGCCCGTTCCAAGGAAGTGATCGGCTACCTCATTCCATGCTTCGCGGCCGTTGATGTGATACGCGAAAGGAAGAAAACGGAAAGGATGAACTCCGGGAACGACGGGAAAGCCGAGGAGAGGACGCCACGTCGTACCGCTTTCTCTGAGCCGTGTAAAAAAATCCTCATCAAGATGCCGTCCATCGATGCACATGAAAGGTTCCATTCGTGCACCCGTGGCAACCATCAGCTTCGGGATGAGCTTACCCAAAAATCGGTTGAGTTGATCGTGCTCCTGCACATTGGGCGGATACGAGCCGAGGTGGTAGCGATATAGAAAAAGGCCCGACGGCAATGTGTATTTTTCGATCCCGGCCGCTAACGGGATGCCCGTGGGAGCCCCAACGGAAACACGAGCCGTATTCGTCGCATCGTCATCATCGAGGATTCGCCTCTTCATCGCCTCACCATTCGGTTTTTACGCGGACACCGCCAGACTCGCAGTCTGGAGTTGGAGCCCATCTTCCGGCGAGTAACTCAAACGGACTGCCTGGCCTGGTTTCACTTCGCCGCCGATCAACATCAGAGACAGTGGAGACAATACCAGCCGCTGCAGCGTGCGTTCGACGGGCCGCGCCCCATAGGCCGGGTCATAAGACTCTTTGGCCAGATAGGCAACGGCTGCCGGTTCGATCTCCAGCGTCGCGTTCTGTTCGTCTTTTAATTTCTTTCCAAGCCGATCCAACTGGAACGACACGATCTGTTCGAGTATGTCCGGCACAAGAGCGTCAAAACAGATCACAGCATCAAGACGATTGAATAATTCGGGCCGCAGGTTGTCCTTCACGACTTCCATGATGATCCGGTTCCGAGTTTCCGGATCCACTTGGCCGGTTTCGGGCAATCCCAACTTTTTCTGAAGTGCAAGCGTCGCTTCCGTCTCGCCATCGTAAGAATTCGCTTCCTTCACTCCGAGATTGGAAGTAAAGCACACGATCGCATTCGAGAAATCACAAAACCGGCCTTTGGCGTCCGTCATTCGTCCTTCACCTAATGCACCAAGTAGAAGGTCCAAAACTTCGGGATGCGCTTTTTCAACTTCGTCGAACAAAACGACAGAATAGGGCTGACGCCGTACCTTCTCCGTCAGAAACCCACCTTCTTCGGAACCCACCAGTCCCGGCCGTGAGCCGATTAGTCCAGAGGCAGAATGGCTCTCCTTGTACTCACCCATATCGATGCGAATCAAAGCGGTTTCGTCATCGAAGAGAGCTTCGGCGAGAGCCTTCGTTAACTCCGTCTTGCCAACGCCTGTTGGGCCGACAAATAAAAACGACGCCGGCCGTTTTGAATTTCGCAAACCGGTGCGCATCATTCGAGCTGCTTCCGAAACGGCTGAGATGGCCGTCATTTGCCCGAATACGCGCTGGGCGATACGTTCTTCGAGCTTGAGCAGGCGTTCGCGTTCCGATTCCAGCAACCGAGCCATCGGAATCCGAGCGCGTCGCGCGACGGCTTCAGCGACATCTTCCTTGTGTACTTCCTGCCGGATGAAGAAGCCTTTCTTTTCGATTTCCGCGACCTGGTTTTGGAGATCCGCCAGTTGCTGGTCGAGATACTTCAACGCGCCGTAACGGATTTCCGCGGCCTTCGCAACATCACCCTTTGCCTCTGCGGCTTCAAGCAGGACTTTCTGCTCCTCGATCGCTTTTTTCGTCTTCTGTAACTGGCTGATGGTGTCGCGTTCACGGTTCCAGCGCGTAGTCAGCTCCGCAAGGCGAGTCTCCAGCACGGCAGCCTCGTCTTCGGCTTCCTTCAAGCGGCGGCGATCGGAGGAGCCGCTCTTGTGCAGAGTTTCAACTTCTCCTTTGACCCGGAGCAGCTTTCTCTCGAGAGAATCCATTTCATCGGGCTTGGATTCTAATTGCATACGGATACGAGCAGCCGCTTCGTCCAGCACGTCAATGGCCTTGTCCGGAAGGAAACGGTCTCTTAAGTACCGTCGCGACAACTTGACGATCGCGGCGAGAGCCTCCTCGGAAACACGAACACCGTGATGCGCTTCGTAGCGTTGGCGGATGCCCCGCAACATCGTCAAGGTTGTTTCGTCATCGGGTTCTTCGACAATGACCTGCTCGAAACGGCGGGCGAGCGCCGCATCTTTGGCAATGCGTTCGCGGTATTCGTCATACGTTGTTGCGCCGATGCAGCGTAGCTCGCCGCGAGCCAATGCAGGTTTCAAGATATTCGCAGCATCCAAACCACCGGCAGATCCGCCGGCGCCAACTAAGGTATGTAACTCGTCGAGGAAAAGGATAATCTCGCCCTGGCGCGCGGAAACTTCATCGACGACACCCTTGATGCGTTCTTCAAATTCGCCGCGATATTTAGCACCCGCCACCATTGATGTCAGATCCAAGGCGATCAAACGGCATTTCTTGAGCGAATCTGGGACATCACCGACGGCAATGCGCTGCGCAAGCGCTTCTACGATCGCCGTTTTGCCTGTCCCTGGATCACCAACCAGGACCGGATTATTTTTCGTTTTGCGCAACAGTGTTTGAATGATGGCTCGCACCTCGAGATCTCGTCCGATCACGGGCATGAGTTTGCCCTGCCGCGCAGCCTCAGTTACATCGCGGCCGAAGCGTTGAAGCATGGAGCCCGCGCGTGGTTCGTGTTTCTGGGAGTCCAAGACTTCACCAGCAGCAGCTCTGGACTCGGTGCTCTTGCGGAGAGACTCCACGGTAAGTCCGGCCTCACGCAAGTTTCTCCGCAAACCGTCATCGGCGTGGTCCAGCAATGCTGCAAGCAAATCGGTGGACTCCACCATGTCCGAGCGGCGCGCATCGGCAACTTGAAACGCCTTGTCCAGCATCTCTCGCAACAGTTGTCCGGCGATCGGCCGCTTACCCGGTTCGAGCTTTCGATTCGCAGGGTCCTCTGCCGCACGCGTTGTCAGATAGTCCAAGAGGTGGTCGCAACGCACGCCCTGTTTTTCTGCGATGGCTCGCAATGGGCCACCTTTGTCCAGCAGTACGTACAGCAGATGATTAACCGTGATTAACGCCACGCCACGGCGCTCCGCCAGGTGGCGAGCATCTTCCAGCGAGCGTTCCAATTCCAGCGACAGTCGATCCAATTCCATAACATCTCCAAAAACGGCTTACTGTAGGACGGTCTATGACCGCCCCTACATTACAAATCTTCAATCTAGTAACCGAGACCTTCTCGCATTGGGCGGCGGCTGAACAGGCTGCCGTGGCGCCTCATCCGGTGGCTTAATAACCCGCCGCCTGAATTCATCCGCGGGCACCTCCGGCTCAGTGGACATGACCGGTGGCGCTGGGGGCGCGTAAGCCGGCTGCTGCTGCCGAGGCTGTGATTTGCCATAGAAACGCCGGCGCACATATAACAATCCACTTCTCATCGGGCGCGTGACTTTCACGATCACTCGCAGATCGGATATGGTCACCACATCCGGGGGCGCATCGAAATCAATTGCAAAATTGCGCTGATTAAATATGTCGCAGGCCACCCTCTTGTAAATTGGCTGTGAGGCTTGTCCCCCGCCAGGATTGATTCGGATTTCTGCGGTCAGAGACTCTCCAATCTCGAAACGGGCCTCGGGTTCGCCCATCAAGATCAACCGGTAGGCTTCGCGGCCTTCCAATTTCAAACGGGCAAAAACGAACGTCAGTTCTTGGTTGAAAACTTGAGGCCGTGAAGGCCTGCTGACACTTTGATAAAAAGCTTCGCCACCGCGGTCAAACACAAAATTCAGTGACTCGAGTGAAGGGCTCACTCGGAAGTCGATATACTTGCCCTCGAGAGCTTCTTCCAGCCGCTCGAGCCGTTGCAGTCCGGCGATGATTCGCTGCACGTCTTGCCCAAGATCAGGATGCATTGCCCATTCCCGTGCCATTGCGAGCATCTGCCGCTCCTGTTCGAGCAAAGGAACAAACTCCGTTTCACCCGCTTCACCCAACATTTGAAAATACGACACCGTAGGCGGACTCAAATCCAGATAAATGGCAGCGCTGCGGATGAGGCGGTACATCTGCTGAAAAAATCGATACGGTGGTTGCAGAGGATCCAAAATCTGATAAGCACAATCCTCCAATGCCGCGACCATTCGTCCGACGAAACTCAATGTTTCGGCATCCTCGCGCGTTTCGATTCCGCGGTCGACGGCCAGGTTCATGTATTCACCGATAGCGCGATGCAATTCTGCGTAGCGATCCGCAAGTACCGAAACCTTTTCTGTAATTCGACGCCATGCGCGGATCAGCTCGCTATGCGCTGAAAGCGTCGCGCATGGAGGTATAAACTCCATATTCCGTTCAAAGTGGAGCCCGCGTTCGGACCGGCTCAACCGAGCCAACAAGACACTGTGTCCCGCCTCGTCCGCCGAGACGTCGAGCTTTACCGCGAAGGTCCGACGGCGCGATGAACGCATCTGTGGATTTGCCTGATCCTCATATTCGTCTTCTACAGATTTGTCATGTGGACGAGACGTAACATACACGCCGAGTTCGCGAGCACCTTCGAGCTGCCCTTTAGGGACAGAGATATTTACGGGATGAGCGGGATCGATCTCAACGATATCGCCGCCCGGCGACAAGCCTCGACACTGACTGACGGTCACACGCAGCGACTCGTCATCTTCATAGATATCAACCACAGGATCGTGCTTAGCTGCGCCGCGCTCCGCAGCGGGCACGCGAGGTCCGCCGCCGATCAAGCCGTACACATCGGTGTAGTTGCGGAGCATCCACATGGCCAACGAGTCGATATAGCGTTCTTGCCGCAAAAAATGGTCTGGGGTCACGAACATGCCGTGTTCCCAGTTCACCGACCGCAGGTCAATGTCTTCATCTTTCACTGGTGTTCCTCATCTTTTTATGGCGGCCGCCGCCTCCAATCCGTTCACCTCCGGCCGCGACAACCGTTTCCCAAGATGCATATTGATCCCGAGCACCGCGTTTTCTTCCTCGGTCGCCAACCGAGGTGTAAATGCGGGGTCGCCGACGATCCATTTCACCAGGCGTGCCAAGTGGCAAGGGAGAACAAGATTGAAAACCAGGTCGAGCCGGCGCTTCATTTCTTCCGTCTGATGCCGGCGATACTGAGCCAATGTCACAGGCCCAAAAACAATTTTCAGGACGGCTTCGTCTTCCACGGTTTGGCCGACAATAAAATCGGTTCCCAATCGGGTCGACGTGTCGCCGACTCGTGTCAGTGTTTCGTCGGCCAACGCAGTGCGTTGCCACCCCCATTCGATGCGAAGAATCTCCAAACCAAGGAGCAATTTGACTCCGAGCCTAACCCCTAATTCCTGTCCTGCTAAGCGATATACGAATGGCAAGAAGCGAGCGAGAGAATACCACGTCTCGACCGGCCAATCTTCCGGGACGATGCCAAACGCCCGAATCCATCGACCGCATCCGGTTGGGTTATCCGGGCGGAGGTCAAAATAAAGGCCGCCCTGCCGTACATAGGAACTTGCTTTCTCGGACGGGTCATCGAATGCCTGCAACAGCGTGTCGATGCCCGGTTCCGTGTCCGTGCCTTGATCCCGAAAGCCTGTGGGAAGCCGGTCGAACAAGCCGTCGCCTGCGACGCTCAACATGATGTCACGAGATCCGATGAGCGACTGAGATCCTGGCTCCTGGGCGACAATTCGCCGGTCAGTCCATCCTCGACCAACCTTGCGCATCGTGATCCGATCCGGATCCACTCCCAATGCCAGCAGAGAAAAAAGCGCGGAGTCGACCGTATGGCGATAGCCATACTGAGGACTTTCGAACTGCGGCATGACCGTCGGCAAATTCTGCTCTTCTTCGTTATGTTTTACAGTCGCCATTTTACACTGTAGGGGCGGCCTATGACCGCGCCCAATCGCCAACCGTTATGTCCATTCAACGGCCACACGGACGTCCAGATCGAGCAATACTCGATCCTTCAAATGACGTTCCAGTTCCTGTTGCAACACTCGGGATTGTTCATCCACATCTAACAAGAGATCCTTACTGACCACGACCGTCACCCGATGGATACGGCGCAGGCCTTGTGGCGTACGTTCCAGGGTTGGTCGAATCCGGACCTGTGATACCTTCGGCTCGAACGCTTTCACTACAACCTCTAGATCCGATTGAGTGACTACACGTTCACGGCACAAGAGCAATTCGGCGAAGCGCTCTCGAGCGTCCCTGGAGGGCTCTCCATCGGTTCCACCCGCAGCGGCGGTCAGATTGGTGACGCTCAGCCCCGGTGACGCACCACGGCTCAGAAATGTCTTGATTGACCCGGCACCCACCGAATTGGCACGCGAGCCATTCGACACCAGCAGGCGAACCGTCGCGTACTCATCCGCCACTCCTTGTGCCGGCTGTGCAGGACTGATTTCGATCCGGCCATTGCGAAAATGGTATCTACCTACGGATGGATCGCTTGATGGCTGCGACTCCGTCAGGTACGTCGTTCCCGATTCGCCGATAACGGCAATCGGCTGGACGAGGTGCTTCGCTGTCCCAGCTTCGCTGCTGACCGGCACCGACGTTCCTGTCCTTTTGAAATACAAAGTCTGATTGAGCACTTCCAAATTCGACGCCGTAACGCAGTGCAGCGCGATCCGTATGATTTCTTCGTTCAGATTGTGACACTCAGGCAAGCCGATCTTGATCCACGCTCGCTGTTTTCGAAAGAGCGAATCGGCAGTCTTTCCAAAAATTCTCTGAATCGGTTCTTCCATTTGTTGAGGAATGACCGACAAGAATCGGCGCTCTGGCGAAAACGCGGGAAAGATGAACGTCCTCGAGCTATAGAAACCTTCCGCTAAGGACTCGCCAGCATCGCTTCTCGTTTCGGAAAGCGAACGGAGTTCGCGTATACCGCATCGGCCCGCGCGAGGCCGAAGCAGCCCTGATGAACTGACCGCGCCGGCATTGTCCAGAACACACCAGAATTCGCGCCTCAGCGCTCGCAACAACGCGCGGCTTCCGGGAGCCAGTTCGAAATACAGTCCGTGACGATCAAGGTAACTATCTTCGGGCACATCGATGGCCAGAAACACTGCGGGCATCGGCCCGAGAGCCGCGGGCGTTGGGTCGAGCGATGGCTTCGATTTTTCGAACTCTTCCGGCATTTCGACGCCGGAGAGGAGGCGCAACTGCCCGCTCGTGTAGCTGCCCGCAAATACGAGCTTGGCAGCCGATATCTGAACATCACTATCCAGCGCAAATACCAGACGCTCTCCCGAACTCGTTTCACCGATTAATTCCGTTCCGGCTTCAAACAAGTCCTCCCCGCTTGGCAACGAGAACTTCACCACCAACTGAGCGGGCCGTGAACGCCGTTCCGGCATGCCGAGTCCCGCAATCAGCTCATCAAGCACAGCCGGAGGAATTGTTTCGCCCGCTTCTTTATAGATGTCCTCGATTTGTACCGCGAACGTGCGAAACAGCACCGCCAGGATCGGGTCGGTGGTGTCCGAGGTGATCCCGTAGCCTTCCTTCAGACGCCGCGCGAAATCCTCGCGCATCTTGCGATCAATCTCTACGGCTCGCGGTGGACGCCAGCTATACATTCGATCCATCCATGTCAGAGCCCTTCCCAGTTTTTCGACGCACGCGTTGCAAACTCAACACCCGTGCACTTCCAGCAACTTTGCCTGAGTCTTGGGGCCGCACTTCCCATCGACGGCCGCCTTGCCCATATGCTCACATTGAAACTCTTCTACGGCTGAGCGGAAGAGATTCTCGTCTTCCTTATCGAGCGGCCCCGCAAAATAGCCGAGATTGTTCAGACGCGCTTTCTGTCCGCTCAACTTGTCGACCGGATTCAGATGGCCGATCAGGATTGGGATAATCTGATCGTTGACGGGAGTCTTGGGATCCTTGATCACCAATGTCGCCTTTTCGGCGCTCTTAGGAATTTCTTTCTCGATTTTCCCTTTGCCATCGGAAACAAGCTTGTGCGTCTCTCCTTCTACTGCCAGCTCGCACGGAGCGTTCGCGATCGGTTTGTTGAAAGCATCCTCCAGGACCAGCCGCAACATGACCTTAGACCCTTTCAATTCAAATCGAATTCTCTGCTCCGTAGGTCCAGATTCCTGTTTTTGTTTCTTATCGGGGATGAACAATACATCACCAGGGAACAGCACGTTCGGATTCTTCCGTTCCTTTTTCAGCTTCGCGTTCTGCGGATCGTCCCAGATGGTCATCGCATTGGCGAAGCCGAACTTTGCAGCTATCTTCGAGAGAAAATCACCTTGCTTAACCGTGTACATCTCACCCATCGTTCATCTCCCAAACGGTCCCCAATACGCGCGAAATTCAGACGGATCTTATGAACAGCATTGAACTCGACTGCCGTCGAGGGACCGGCAAGCACGGAGCGCGGCACTGGCTGGGGGTGCAATGCTGCAATGCCAACCTCCGATTCGGAATGAACAAGCGAGTCACTCATATTTGTCGTCCTAACGCGTGATGTGACGATTCAGCAAGTCTTGCCGGAATAGGTCTCAAAGCTTCTTCCAGTCCTTCGCATCGCGATTCGGAAACGACACTTTACAGGTTCCGGGATCGATGCCATCGACTCGAGCCCGGCCCTCGGAGTCGAGCATGCCTTCCCGCTTTTTACCGTCAGGCAATTCGAGGAGATACTTTTCGCTTGGAATGGGTTTGCCTTCTCCATCCACCAATTCGATCTCGACCCAAGAGAGTTTCTTGTCCTTTTTGTCTTTGTCGGGATGCTCAAACGCCAACTTGCCCGCGACTGCGCCTGCGCCGCTGTCATAGACGGCGGCCTCACCAGGCTTCAACACCCGGCCGGCTTTCCATTCTGATGGATTGGCCGCCGGCGCCATGATCGGCATAGGGATATCGATTACCGGCGCCATCGGATTGATATCGACCAGAGCGCCGACCATCGCAAATCGGCCGCTTGCGAGTTCGTTGATCAGCGAACCCTTAACGGTCACGGTCTGCTTGCTCTCTTGCCGAAGTCCGCCTGTTACATCGAGCGTGTGATCTCCCTGGACTTGAGTGGTGTTCTTGCCTTGAATCTTGGTGAAAGCGTCCTGGCTGACATCGGTGACTAGGTTTTTGCAGGAAATGCGCACTTCGCCATTGGGAGCCTCAATGAGGATGTCTTTCTCCGCATGCAGAGATATCGCTTTTTTGTCATTGTTCAGCTGAACCCAACAATCCTTCTTAGGCGTGTAGATCTCGATGACTTCCTTGCCATCCGTGTCGATAATCTCGATGGTATTTCCGGTTCTGGTGATGATCCGCTTCACCTCATTATTATCGATGTCATCCTGGCTCCGATATGGATCGCGCGGTGCCGTATCCTTGCCGTTCCATACAGAACCGATCACGATAGGCCGCTCGGGATCGCCGTTTTCGAAAGCAACCACAACTTCGTCATCCACCTCCGGCAGAAACATGACTCCGCGATTTTTGCCGGTGTAAGGAGTCATCATGCGCGTCCAGGCGGTGGCGCCGTCTTCTTGCCAGTGATATCGAATTTTTAGCCGATTGAGCTTTTGCGGGTCGTTGTTCTCTACAACGATCGCGGTAACCAGACCCATGCTGGGAACGCGCGGCGGCCTCTTAGGCGCCGTGTAATCCGCCCAGGGCGTGGCGACGAAGTGGTTAATGTAACCGCTAGCGGCATCGTAGTGATGAGCCACACGTCGCCTTCGCCCTCCGGCGTCTTCTGGATTTTCACAGACTCACCGGGAATCAACCGCGGATTACGAGATTCACCTTGGACTACGATTGTTGACCCCGATAGACGTTGGCTCTCTTTTTCGAGATCCTTCTTATACGCGTCCAATGTCGTGGCTCGGGCGTTGTAATACTCCAAAGTTTGGTGAGAAGGTAAGACTGCAGCAGAAGCGTTGTGCACCGCGCCTACCAAGTTGTCGTAAGCACCCGTGAACTTACCCTTCTGAACGGTCTTCTGTAGCCGGATGCCTTTCTTTTGCTTCGGATCGTAGTGGGCACCGCGAACGGTCAAAGGTTGAAGCTGGCCCGTGACCTGGAACAAGAGTAAGTCGGTATTCCAGGTCAGCGTGACGCCGGAGCCGTTAAAACCCTTCCGGATCTCGACTCCGTCCACTGTAGGACGGATAAAGCAGCCGCAGTCATCAGCGAGACGGCGGAGAAATGCGAAATCCGTTTCGCCCCGTTGCACATAATTTAATGGCGACCCTGCATCGCCATTGACATTGACCTTGACACCGTTCTTACTGCCGAGATCGCGCGCGACATCCGCCAGAGTTTTTTTCAGGTAGTATGCTTCACGCGTATTGGAATCGAGCTTCGTGGATTCGGAGCTGCCCTCAAGAACAACGGCGGTCCCTCCATAAAGCTGGTGCTCGAGTGTGCCTCCGCTTATGAATCCTTCAAAGATCGTAACCGTTGGCCCGCCGGGGATGACTGCTTCAATGACCAGCGGTTGACCCAAAAAGGCGTCCAGGCGCGAAGGAACCAAATCGTCTCGGGTGAAATCCACTGTACAGCGGTGGTGGCTACCAATCTCCTGGTAGACATCCACGGAACGTACCATGGCTTCACTGATCTTCTTTCCTGCGATCTTAGGTTGCAACATTGCATCGTCCCAACAGAAGGCATTACATTCGTACCTTCAAAATTTCCGTCCCTTTGCCTGCGAAGAAAACGGAGACCCGATAAATACCTTCCGACGGATCTCTGCCTTCTTCCCTCTCTACTGCATCGACGCGAAACCACCGGATGTCCTGATCGGTGAGGATTCGATTGGCAGCCTGAATCGCCTCTGGTTGCAAGCCGCGTCTGTTGCCCATCGTCATCATGTAGTCACGTAAACCGAACTCCTTCACACCGCGCCAGCCCCCATCACCCGGAGTTCGCGCCATGATCTCCAACACCTGCATCACGGCTTCTTCCGGACTCGGTGAACGCCGAAGCCAGCCGTTGCTGGCGATTCTTACTGGAAAACCAATGAAATTCACTTCAGAACTCCGGCGCCGTAAGGGCGGTTATAAACCGCCCTTATAGCAGAACTGCTAGTTGCCAATCAGAACTTCGGATTGGTTGGTCGTGTTGATAATGGGTTCCAGTTCCAAGTAGCAGATGTTGTTGAACTGGTTTTCCCAGCTGGCCTGGATGTTCGAACCTCCGACGCTTGCGCCCTGCACCACGGGCGGGTTGTACGTCGCGAACTTGCTGATCCACCCCTTGAATTTGTACGTGCATAGTGCGTCCGCTTTGGTGTCGTCCAGCCAGTACTCGATCTTCATGTCCTTGAGCTTGGAATTGTCGGGCACGTTGGCGAGCCCGAACAACTTCTGAAACGTGTCGAATGGGAAATTCTTGTTGTCGTGCGCGTCGACCCACACACATGCTTTGGTATTGAGCGTCTGCAAAATCGGCATTCCCGCCTGATCCTTTTGAGTCGTGATACCGAAATTCACGGTAATCGCATCAAACTTGGTTCCGTCTACTGTTACGCTCACTCTGCCTGATCCTGCCATTGTCTTTCTCCTTTTCTTTCGTTAATGACTTTTTGGTTTCGAACTGTTACTTCAACTTTCCGTTTCCGGTTTCGATCACTTGCTGTCTTCCTTAATGCAAGCTGTCTGCCACCGCTTTGACTGCTTGCCAAGAGTGCGTTTCCAACATGTCGCACAATAAAATCCGCGACTTACCAATCACCGCGCTCGCTGAGATTCACGAATCTGCTCATTTGAACTATCAGGGTTGATGACGTCGCTATCAGGTGTGATAGGCAACCGTTCGTGTCCTTTGAAGCCGGACACATCCTGCCTGCCTCGGCAGAACCTCCCGATGCGAATAGGTCACGATGACGATGAAAGGATGGGGCGAACCTGACGGGTTCGCCCATTCGTTCGATTTCCTTCGAGAGGCGAAACTGCATCCTCAGCTTCGAATAACGTAACCGGTGACTGCCTAACCAGCTCCACCCGCGCCCGGGGCTGCTCCTGCGGATTTAAATTCGGGAACGTCAATCTTAATCCGAAAAGTTTCCGCCGGACCTGTTGGCATCACTTCCAAATAGATGTCGCAGATCCCCTGCATCCGTTTGTTCGAATCCTTATCTACAAACAGCTTGTAGTCGATAATTGTTCCTTGCTCCTTCTGCTCTTCCATCAAGCGGGTCAAAGGCTTTTCGATCTCCTGGTCCATCAGTTCGCGAGTCAGCACACGCCCGGCTACTTCGCGCAGGTATGTCGCAATTCGCCGCTCCAAATAACAAAGGACCCGGTAAGACGAAAAGAACTTGTACACACCATATGGATCTTCAGCCAGCGAACGGCAACCATAGAAACATAGATGGTTGTCGGCGTCGCGGATGATGGGCAGAACCTGCATCTCCATGCTGAGAAGCTCCATTTCGCTGGTCAGGCACTCGATGCGAGCCTTGTCCACGCCTTTGATCTGTCCAAGCTTGGTTCCAGTGGCGCCTTGGACAACTCCAACTTGGCGATCGGTGCGAGCCACGGCGCCCGCAAAAAGCAAAGATGCCGGCGAGTAGATGCCGTCTTCATCACCTTTTTCAAACCAGTAAGATTCACGCAACTTTAGATAACCTACGGTGACGACATCGGATGCGGCTTTGCTGTCCGGCCGCTTCAGGAATTCATACTTGCCTCCCGGGCGGAATTGGTTCTGAACTTCCTTAAACGACCGTTCCGTGCCCAAATCCGTAATCAGCAACATCCCCCATTTATAGGCTTCCTCCTCGAGTGCTTCGCGCACCGATTGCGGAATCGAGCCGGAAACCACCAGATTGCAGATGTCATCGCGGAAGTTGAAATTGTCATTTCGCGAGGTTGTAAATTTCTTGATGGCCGCAAGGGTTGCGCTTTCCCGGTTCTTCATGGACGTCGTATCTGCGTTGAAGATGAAAAACTCGACGGGTTTTCGCTTCTTTCCGTCAGGCACTTCGGTATTTTCGAAGAACAGCCAGACCTGCCGGTAACTGGCTTCAATCGGTTTGATCTTCTCGTAAAGCGTCGCGAGCACCTCGTCGCGAATTTTCTCGGCTTTGTCAATTTGCGCTTGAAACTTGGTTAGCGTCTCCTGGTAGCTATCCTCGACGGACAGGAGCGCTGTAAAATCGGTCAGGCGCTGAAGCAGTTCGGCGGCACCTTCGGGCGTGAAGATCTCGAGTAAGTCGGTCTTCTCTTCTCCCAGCCTCGGTTGGATGTCGGCAAACATATCCCGCAAGACTTTCTTGACCGCCTTGTCCTGCGCGACGTCGATAATCGTATCCGTTGTCACAGTAGTCGTGCTTTCCTGGTCCGCCATGGTTATTTACCTCCTTGCTGCGCGAGTTTCTGTAGTTGCTGCCGAAGCTCGTTCACAGCGGCAATGATCTGCTGCCGCTGATTTGGATCGGACCAAGCTTTTTTCACACCGGGCAAGGACCACCTGTCCTTGAGCCGGTAAAGCAGATCGATACTGTTTTTCAGATCCGCCAGATCGTTCCGCTTCCCCGGAACACGTTTCTGAATGTTCTCAGGATCGAAGTCCTTCAGAGTCCGAAAAGCAACATCAACCACGAACTCTGTGGCGTCTTCACCAGCGGTTGTTTCCAGATGCACCGAAGGTTTGAATTTCGCGAAAGCGTCATTCACGCTGTCGACGGAAATTGGCACCTCATCTTCATCCTCGACTTCCTTACCAACTCGGTTCAGAGTCATCGGTAAGACGGCAGCTGTCGTGTCGGTAGGGACGGGGCGCGCCGCCGGTGTTACTCCTTTTCGAATCACTTCAATCTTAGGCATATCATTTCACTCCTTACATCACGAAACATTTCAACTCGTCTTTTGGTGTCGGGCCCACCGGCCGGATCGCTTCGGTACGCCGCTTCGCGACCTCTTCACCACCGGCCGGTCCCCCCACACTTGGTGTCGGGCCCACCGGCCGGATCGCTTCGGTACGCCGCTTCGCGACCTCTTCACCACCGGCCGGTCCCCCCACACCTGGTGTCGGGCCCACCGGCCGGATCGCTTCGGTACGCCGCTTCGCGACCTCTTCACCACCGGCCGGTCCCCCCACACCTGGGTCAGCGCTTTCGCGGCGCATCTGGTGGAGGATCTAACCCCCACGGGTCGGTATCACCCGGAGGCTGTGCTCCGGTAACAATCGTTTCGCCCACGGGCCGGCGCGGCTTCGGAGCTGCTTTCGGAGCGATGCTGGGCGGTGCGGCAGCTCGGGGAGGCTGCGGACGTAGCGTCACTTTGGACTCCGCGATCGTGGCAGTCGGGTCCGGCTTTCCCCGTGCCGCCGACGGTGCAGGCGGACGCGGCATTCCAGGCCGCGCTGGAATGTTCGGCCGCGGCATGTTTGCCAGCGGGCCTGGAAGCTGAGGACGCACCGGCATATTTACCCTTGCATAATGGGCAGCCATTGCCTTCAGATATCTTTCCGGCCAAATCATTCGAGGCACTCCGAACCACAAAGCAGCCAGCACGAGCCCGAGGACGGCCATAATCATCAGCCGAGACAGGAGCACATCCTCGAAGGACTCGACGGGCGGCCCCTCTGTCTTGAGAGGGCCCTGGCGGATCAAAGCTTCCTCTTCATTGGCGCTCAAGAGTCCCTCGAATGGCGGCTCCGAAGTCTCAGGCGTCGCGAACGCAATCGGATCACTCTCAAATAAACGGCCGTCATCGGTGTGCATTCGAACCCGAAACCGAATATCCCGCCCCATCAAGCTCCGCGTATCACGCCAGCCGGTAGCAAAGGTCACATCAAACTGATTGATCAACGCCTCCTTTTCCCTGCGAAAAATCTGTTCCAAGCTTTGAAGATTGCCGGCCGACCAGTAGTGATCGGGGCTGGCGATCCGGCGTAGGGCGGCCGCATCTATCGATCCGGGTGTATCGCCCAAACCGATTGTGACCACAGTAAACCCCGAAGTCCGCGCGCTGCTGACAACCTTCGCCAAGCCTTGATCGCCCTCCAGCAGACCCGGATCATCTCCCTTATTCGGATGAACATCATTCTTTCCGTCGGTGAGCACGAGCCACATTGCCGATCGGGAAAT
>QHXA01000127.1:0-389 GCA_003222755.1 Acidobacteriota bacterium | reverse complement strand
CCTCCTTCTTCTTCTCGTTCAAAACCTCCAGCGCCGATTCAATCGCGGTGTAAAGCCCGGTGTTTCCTTTCCGGTCGGGCGCTGGAAGTCCCTCAATCTGCGCTGTAACGGATTGAACGTCCGAAGCGAAAACTGCCCGCCGGATCTTGGAAGCCACTTGATGGCTTTCGAACGGCACAACTGCGATATTGTCGATGCCAGGTTGAAAACCGTTGAGGAACTGCTTAGCAGCAGCCTTGGCAGCTTCAAACTTGGTCTGACCGCTTGCCAATTGCTCCAGCATGCTCCCACTAATATCCATCACGATCAGGGCAAAGCGCCTGCTTGTTGATGCGGCTGCCGGAGCCGCAAGGGTTTCCTGACCAAGCTGGACATAGAAAGGCCGATAC
>QHXA01000126.1 GCA_003222755.1 Acidobacteriota bacterium | reverse complement strand
TATTCGAAATTCGCAAAGCTCGGATGGTGAAACCCGCCGAATCTGGGCGTTCTTATCCGCGCGTTATAGAGAGCCATGGCCCAAACCCAGAACAGTATCCGTCCTGGGACTGAGGGCGGTAGGCAACTGTGAGGGGACGCGACATGCATGCGCTACGACCGGCCATCTAACACGGCGATGAACCCGCCGCCGCGCATCCGGCACCGCTGCAGGTGTTGCGATTTGGATCTAGACGCTCGCAAAAAAA
The DNA here is from genome assembly GCA_003222755.1 of Acidobacteriota bacterium. Taxonomy (GTDB): domain Bacteria; phylum Acidobacteriota; class Terriglobia; order 20CM-2-55-15; family 20CM-2-55-15; genus 20CM-2-55-15. Next base: position 891 of record QHXA01000126.1, on the reverse strand, counting down.
TTGGCGATGGCAGCCGCCGAAGTCCACCACGCCATGCTGGTAATCCTCGCGGCATCAACGGCCCATGTGATGTCGGTCAAAGACATGAGCGCGCGCATATCGCGACGTGAATGATCTCTGTGGTTGGCCATGTCCGTGGCCGCGTCCGGCCGCATGCCAGGGATACGTCAAAGTCGCCGCCGAAGGAGAATGGCCACAACAAGGCACAAGAAGCACAAAAGAACGCCCAATTCTTTTGTGATTTTTGTGCCTTTTTGTGGCCATTCCAAGTTTCGGTTTCGACTTTGACGTGGCCCTGGGCCGCATGCGCCGATGATTGACCCTTTCTACGCCCGTTGATAGAATCGCGCCGCTCTCTTCCTACCATCTATGAAAACCCGAATCTCATCGATGTGTTTGTCCGTAATCGCAACCCTGCTGCTGGCCGTGCCCGACGCGAATGCCACAAATCTTCTGATTCAGGGAGCAACACTGATTGACGGAACCGGCAAACCACCGATCGTCGATGCACGCATCCTCATTGAGGGCAACGTCATCCGCAAAATTTGGAATGGAACTGAAGCCGCGCCGAACATGCCGCCGGGTACGCAGGTTGTGGACGCACGGGGCAAGTTCGTCATCCCCGGCCTGATCGATTCCCACGTCCACTATCGCCCGTACATGGGTGAGATGTTTCTGGCTCATGGCGTGACAGCCGTCTTCGATCTCGGGAACCCGCTGGCGTGGCAGACGGCAGTAAAGAAAGGTCTGAATTCGGGAAAGATTCGCGGGCCGCGCTTTTATTTCTGTTCTGGGATCACCATTGGAAACGAAGCGGACGGAGATGCCTCGCGCGGCGCGCTTGCGGGCCGCAATCTGGCCAACATGAAAACTCCGGCGGATGCCAAACAA
>QHXA01000125.1 GCA_003222755.1 Acidobacteriota bacterium | reverse complement strand
CCGTGCGCTGGCCAAACGCATGGGTTGGATACCAGGAAAGGACTTCATCGTTGTGGAACGCGCGCAACGCTTCGACGACTTGAAGGCAGGCAAGGCCGACGCTTTTGTCGCCGATGACCGCTACATGGCGCTGGCCAAAGCGGAAGGATACCCGGTTTTGGCGGACACCTCGGCTTGGAAGCAGCCCATTGCCGGTAACGGCGTAAGAGTGGAATGGAACTGGATTAAGGATCCAAAAAACCGGGACATCGCGATGCGCTTTCTTAAGGCGACGTTCGAGGGCATGGCAATCTATTTCAACAATCGGGAAGAGACTCTCCGGGTCCTGGGCAAGTATCACGGCATGACGGACCGGAACGTGGCGAACTCCGTCTACGAGGAAGGTCTAAAGATGTCGCGCGAGATGTCTCCCTGCGTGCAGGGTTTCAAGGACATGTTCACCATCGGTTACCCTGCGGAAATCCAAAAATATAAATCGTCGGACTTTTACGACGAGAGCTTCGTCACCGAGCTGAAAAAAAGCGGCTTCATCGACAACGTATACAGAACCGTGAAGTGAGCGCACCGCGGAGCGGTGCCAGGAAATTAGCCAGGGATACGCGTTTTTTGCGTACCCCTGGAATACGTTGACAACTCAGGAATCCGCACCCTGAAGGGGTGTCGAGGACTCCTCGCACCCCTTTCCAGGGTAGGGTGCGGCTGCTGTTGGTTTCAGACAACCGGGTTTGCGCTCGCTCCCGCTCGCTTAACCCCCGGCTACCTTCCTGGCACGCTTCGGGCGTGCGCAAAATGGACAAACTTGAGGCGTGTCAGCGCTGGCCCGCTGATGCGGCGCGTTCAGCCACAGGTTTAAAAATCTCGGGCACGGAGAACGTCATCACGCCGTTCAGGCGCATGTCGGTGACATAGATTTCCTTGTGCTCTGGATTGAGCGCCACAGCAAATGGTTTCTTCAGGCCCGTCTGCTTTCCGGTGATCGTCCATTTCGGCGCCACGTCTCCGTCATCGTCAAGACTCCACATTCCAACGAATACCCGCGGAGGCTCCATGGCTCCCTGAACACCCGGCATCGCAACGACCAGCAGTTTGCCGGCCGGATAGATCGCCATCTGATTGATCCGATCGATCTGCGTGTTCGGTCCCCTGATGACGTGAAGCGGTTTCGCGTTTCCGTTCGCTGTGCGATCAAAGACCAGAATGGACTGATCGCGGCCGGTGGTGGCAAACAGATTGTGGAGCGGATCCACCGCGATCGAGCTGCCATCGACTTGTGTATCCGGACCACGAATGACGCGCTTGGGCCGCACATCGCCATTGCCATCGAGCGGGAATACCAGAACATTTCCCCTGCCGGGCACGAAGATCTCCCGATGCACGACGTCGATGTCGAGCCGGTCGGGCCCATTGAGCTCGGTATTGGGTCCTTGAATGATGCGAATCGGAGGTTCCTGACCGTCCGCGCCCCCTCGAAAAGTGAGGATTGCATTCGAGAACGGATTGGGCACCAGGATCTCATCGTCAACCGAGTTGTACCGGATGTCGTGCATGGTCCGGCTCAGCATCGAGGTCTGCCCGTAGATTCTTCTCGACGGCGTCTGTCCTCCATTTGCCAACCTGGCAAATGCCGCGATCTGCGGATGCGCCACTCAGTTCGGCACCAGAATTTGCTGGCGCTTGCTATCGTATCCGACGGCGCCGGGGTTTCCGATCATCAAGCCGATCTGATCGGCCGGACCGCCTCGAATCACGCGTAACGGCGCGACATCTCCATTGGCGGTGACAGGAAACACGGTCGCAGCGAAATTGCCCATGTTCGCGACCCACAGTTCGCCGTTCTTGACGTCCAGGCTCAAGCCCGTTGGGTTCTTCACGCGTGTCTTTGGTCCTTTGATGACTCGCGTGGGCGCGACGTCACCGGTATCCGACGTCCGAAAGACCAGGATCGAATCATCCGCATCGTTTGCCACGAATATCTCGCCGCGCTCCTCGTGCACAGCAACGTGACTCGGCCAGTTCAACTGTGTCATGGGTCCCTTGATGACCCGCACCGGCGCCGTGTTGCCACTCGCGCTTCGCGTGTAGATGTTGATCGACGGCATCTCAAATTTGCCGAGCCCGGGAAGATACCTTCTCGGCAAACCGTTCAAGTCTGCTGTCGATTTGCCAATCCACTGTTCCCAGGTTTCGGTCAGAGTCGAGACAGCCGCTCCGCCATAGAATCGGCGATGTCCGTGGTTCGAAACGATGATCAAGTCATTCTTCAAATCGAGGGCGATGCCGTGTGGGTCGGCCAGTTCGGTCGCATCGCCTTCGAGCAGCCGGAGCGGCGCATCATTGCCGGCGGCCGTCTTCCGATAGACGATCACGGCTGATGGAAACTGAATCGTCATGTAAAGTTCCTGGCGGGTTTCGTCACCCACGATGCCCCATGTCCGATGCGGTGTGGCCAGAAGCCGGTCGGGAGCCACATTGCCCTTGGCGTTCTTAGAGAAAACCGGCATCCAATCCTGCGTGTCGTTATTCGTGACGTAGACGTCGAGCGTCTTCGGATCGATATATGCCCCGCACAGCATCTCCATGCGCGTCTGGTCCCCTCCAATGATTCTTTTCGGCTCGGTGAAGCGCGCTTTGGGAGGAGTGTTGTCCAACCGTGAGTACTCGACAACACGAAACAGGTTCTCATCGGTCATCACCACCATGTCATGCTCGGCGTTCACGGCGATGGAGCTCCAGGCCGGGTTTGGATCTTTGATATAGCGCACCGGCTTCTTATCGACATTACCTTCTCGCGTGTGGACCTGAAATGCCGCCGCTATGCGGGAACGCACCTCCTGTGGCACAGCAGCCACGAGGCGCAACATCATCAGCGCGGTTACTGCGAGAACAGCAGAAATGACCAGCCAACTTCCGTTTCGCTTGAGAGCCATAGGAATCCTCCCCGACATGCACCATATCTTAGGACGTCAAGCTGAAATGGCGAAACTTTTCGTTGCAAGAGCGCATGTGAACTTGACGGCGCGGGACCCTGCTCATAGAATGCGGCCCAACTAAAAGATCGACATCGAAAAAATTGCGTTCCGAAACAGCGCACTCGTGTTTTGCAGGGGGTTGAAATGTGCAAAAGGGCGTGGCTCGTGGTGTTGGTGGGCTTTTTTTTGATTACGCCAGCGATGGCGCAGACAACAGCAACGATTTCCGGCTCTGTGCGCGACAGCACTGGGGCCTTGATACCTGGAGCTTCAGTAACGGCGAAGAATGTGGAGACCGGCATCACACGGATCACTGCTACCGAGGAGCAAGGCCGATATCAGCTTCTCAATCTGAACGTGGGCAGATACGAGGTCGAGGTCTCGCTGCGCGGTTTTCAGACGGCAGTTCGAAGCGGCATTGTGCTGGCGGTTGGAGAACAAGCAGTCGCCAATTTCACATTACAAATAGGACAGGTCGCGGAAAGAGTGGAGGTGACCGAGCAAGCGCCGCTCGTGGATACGACGACCTCTTCGGTAGGCGGAGTGGTGGAGACAGCGCAGATTGTCAACTTACCGCTCAATGGACGAAGCTTCGATGAACTGGTCCAGTTGCAGCCGGGCGTTGCAGTCGCTAAATTTGCCGGCGCCGGCACCATTCAGAGTGGCTACACAACTAAGATATCCATCCGAGGAGCCCGGCCCGAACAGAATAGCTTTTTGCTCGACGGAACAGACGTGATGGGCCCGACGAATCAGATTCCCGGCAGCGTCGGCGGGCAATCGTTTGGCGTCGATGCGGTGAGGGAGTTCCGCGTCGAGACCTCCAGTTATAGCGCACAGTACGGACGGGCTGCCGGCGGAGTCATTAACGTGGTCACCAAGTCCGGCACCAATGAGCTACACGGCACCGCCTTCGAGTTTCTTCGCAACGACAACTTGGATGCTGCCAGCTGGGACGACAACCGCGCCGGCAGAGACAAACCAGAATTCAAGCGCAATCAGTTCGGGTTCAGCTTGGGTGGACCTGTTGCTAAGGATAGGACGTTTTTCTTTGGCAGCTACGAGGGCCGGAGAGACCGGCAAGGACGCACTGTAACGTCACTGGTGCCCACAGCGGCAGTGAGGACAACGGCCATCCCGGCGGTAAGGCCGTTTGTGGACGCTTTCTGGCCGCTTCCCAACGGGCCGATTGTAGATCCCGTGAAGGGAATTGCGGAATATAACTACACTGCTTCCAGCTCTGCAGACGAAGACTATTTTACTGTCCGCATGGACCATCGCCTTACCGACAAAGATTCCATCTTCGGCCGCTACACCTTCGATGATGGAAGGAATCGGACTCCCGGCGGAACAGGCATCTTCTGGACACAGGACAAGTCTCGAAACCAGTTTGTGACTCTGGAAACAGCTCATATTTTTTCCCCAGCATTGGTGAATACCGTGCGGTTCGGCTTCAACCGTTCCTTCACTGCGGGAACTGCATTCCTGGTGGGCGTGGATCAGAACACGCTGAACAGGCTGCCAACATTGATGCCTGGGCGCCCGCTTCTTGTATCGGGAAGCTCTATCAGTCCTGGGGATATCGAAAGTATCGGCAACGATAATCTGCCGAGGATCTGGTCGTGGAACCTCGGTGAAGTGTCCAACGACGTGACGTACGCGCGAGGCCTTCACTCGCTAAAATTCGGCGCACTTTTCAAACAGATGCTCTACATCCAACAACAGAGCAACGGTTCCGGAGGAGTTTACGAGTTTGGCGGCCTGGCCGAATTCTTTGGGGGCACCCCGAGCGCGTTCCGCGCCCGCCAGATTGGCGCGGTGAATGGCAATGGCTTCACGTATCAATATCTCGGCTGGTACATCCAGGACGATTGGCGGTTGAGGCCGCGCCTGACATTCAACCTCGGGCTGCGGCACGAGTTCTATACCGGCCCGACTGAACGGCACGGCCTGAACTGCAACCTCGACCAGCTTTCCGACAAGAACCTCCGGTGTGGTGGCCAGGTATTTCCCACCAGTATTACGACGAAAGATCTTGGTCCACGGGTTGGGTTTGCTTGGGACGTTCTTGGTAATGGAAGAACTTCCGTACGCGGGGGCTTTGGTATCTTTTATGACGCCATTTCTCCTTTGTGGTGGCAAGGACCCGCCGTCGGCAGCTACCCGCCGTTTGGCGACGCGCAAATCGACGGAACGAGCGCTGCCGGAGCTGCAGCTCTCGCATCGGCTCCTTTCCCGAACAGCTTCAGGTTAGTCGGTCAAGGATCAAGCCAGACTTCCTATCTCGCTGCTGCGAGATTCACCGGCGCTCCGAACACAATGCAGTACAACCTGACTATCCAGCGGCAGATTACGCGCGATTCCACCGTCATGTTAGGTTATGTGGGATCCTTGGGACGACACCTTTGGCTCCGCGCCAATGAAAATACGAGGCCGCCTACCATCCTTTCCGATGGTCGAAAGTGTTTCAACTACAATACGGATCAACGCGGAAGAGCAACGCCGATAATACCAGGACATGTCGGCTCAAATCCGAGCTGTCCTGACGGCCCTTTGGAACGAAAGAATCCTTTGTACGGGGACACGCGGGTTGTTAGAACCGAAGCCAATTCCACCTATAACGGTTTTGTGGCGGTTTTTCAGAAGCGCTTCGGTCAGGGCCTTCAGTTCCAAACCTCTTATACGTTATCGAAATCGATTGATACCGGCTCAACAATCACCAACGCCAGCAACTCCGGTGGATCCGGAGGCACGGGCCTCCTGGACCCGGAAGACTGGGTGCGCGACCGCAGTCTTTCAGACTTTGACACGCGCCACATCTTCAGTCAGAACTTCACCTGGGAGTTGCCTCTCGGACCGCGAAAGGCCTTGGGCTCGACACTGACTGGAGCAGCGGCGCGCCTCGTTGGAGGCTGGGAATTGAGCGGAATTTTCAAAGCAGCTTCGGGTTCTCCCATCACGATTAACAGTAGCTCTGCGGGTTGGTCGGCGACAGGAAACACGAATCGCCTCGAGCGTCCGGACCTCGCGCCGGGAGCCAATAACAATCCTGTACACGGAGTCTCTCGTGGTTGTGCGGGCGGCCCCGCGGCAGAAACAAAACTGGGAACACCCGATCTGTGGTTTGATCCTTGCGCATTCACGGTTCAACCTCTCGGATTTTTTGGAAACCTGGGACGCAATACAGTGACTGGACCCGATCGGGTCACCCTGGACTTTTCGCTGTTGAAGAACACTGCAATTCCGCAGATCTCCGAGCAATTCCGCGTTCAGTTCCGCGCAGAGTTCTTCAACATTGCAAACCACCCGAACTTCGGATTGCCAGGGCTGCGCCTCGTCGATAACCGCGCAAATTATGATCGTCGAGCGGGTGTGATCACCAGCACCGCCGGTGGCACGACGGCGCGCCAAATTCAGTTTGGTTTGAAGTTTCTGTGGTAGGAGGATGAAATCTGAAAATTGAATTCACTTGAGCGACTAACTGCAGGTTCCCCTCGGATGAGAATTGGGAATTGAGCATTGGTCAGATCAGCAACGGACGGATCTGATCAATTCTCAATTCCCAATTCTCATCCGAGGGGAAAACCGCTAGACGAACGGTATTCAGACTATTCCCAACTCAAATCGTGGTTCTTGAGGGGAACGGATCGGATCCGTTTTCCGGTCACTTTGAATACTGCGTTGTAGATCGCTGGCGTGACGGTTGGGATCGCTTCCTCGCCCACGCCTTCAATCCATTTGTTCGTTTTCAAGAAGGCGATGTTCACTTCCTTCGGATACTCGCGCATGCGGGCGACAGGATACTTGTCGAAATTGACCTCGACAGCCTCTCCGTCCTGGATCGTGATCTCCTGATACCGCGCGTCGTTATATCCCCAGGCGATCTGTCCTTCGATGTTTTTGCGCACGGTCAGCGGATTGATCAAGCTGAATCCCTGCTCGAAGGCCACATCGACGCGATGAAGTATGACCTGCCCGCGTTTGGTCACCTCCACGGTGTGGACCTCAGCGCAAATCGTACCCTGACGGCCCGTACCTCGGCCGACACCGCGGCGACGATCGTCGATGGCGATGCCGCGCGCCCAGCCCTCCGGCAGCGGCGTACCCCAATCCGACATTTTGGCCACCATGTCGAGGGCCCTCAACCAGTCGTCGCGATACCGGAACCCGCCGACGCCAGTACCTTGAAACCGATCCTGCTGGTTCTCGGGAGGGTTTCGTGAAATTAACTCGCGCCGATATAGATATGGGTCCTTGCCGGCAGCGGCGGCCAACTCGTCAATGAACGTCTCCATATAAAAGGTGTTGTGCCGTGCGCCGGTCGAGCGGACTCTACCCGCCGGAATATGGGAACTCGCGATGTGCTGGTGAAGCCGGTAATTGGCCACCCAATAGGGAGGCATCGCGAGCCCTCGGGAGTCCGCGGGCCACGCTACGCCAATCGTGGTGCAGTAGTGCATATCCATGGCGATCGGCCAGCCCTCGGCATCCAGAGCCGCTTTGCCCGTGAAGAGCCCTAGCGGGCTATACGTTGTGCCAACACCCCAGTCCTCCTCACGGCTCCATAGCATCTTCACCGGCCGGCCTCGGACGGTGTTGGCAATGTACACCGCGTGTTCGGCCTGCGGTCCGTTGCCGCTGCTGCCGTAGCCTCCACCGAGAAAACACAAATGCAAATGCACATTCGCGGGGGCGATGCCGGTCAACATCGCCGCTTTCTCGAGGCTGCGCTGGGGTTGCTGGTCGCCGACCCACATGTCCACTCGGTTGTCGGTAACCAGGACTGTTGCGTTGCCCGGTTCCATGCGGGCGCGGCGAACGTACGGTACCGTGTAAGTGGCTTCCACCACTTTCGCCGCGCGACCAATTGCGGCGTCGACGTCACCTTCGTTGACGATCGTTTTGCCGGGATCGTGCAGTGTGGCCAGGTGGCTCTCGAGAAGACTGGCGGAGCTGACGCCACCGCCGGGTCCGCGATCCCATTCGATCGGCATCGCATCGAGCGCAGTCTTGGCGTGCCACCACGTGTCCGCAATCACCGCGACTCCGCCGCTATAAAAGCCATTCTTCGTTGTGCGGCCCAGCGCCTCTTTGGCCATGGGATCGAGCGGCAGCCTAACAACCGAATGAACGCCGGGCCGGTTCTTGATGGCGTCGAAGTTGTAGCTCTTGACGTCTCCACCCCAGACCGGGCAGCACTGGACCGCAGCGTAGAGCATGCCGGGCAGACGAACGTCGATGGCGTACTTCGCCGCGCCCGTCACCTTCACCGGCACGTCACGGTTCTTCTGCTCGGTGCCCATCAGTGTCCATTGATCGGGAGGCTTGATTTTAATTTTCGACGGATCGGGCAGTAGAGTTTGGGCGGCCTTGGCAGCGATGG
>QHXA01000783.1 GCA_003222755.1 Acidobacteriota bacterium | reverse complement strand
CGCCCACTGTGGAATCCAATGGCGTTATCCACCTCAAGGTTCAGCCGGAAGTCAGCTCGTTGGATTTTGCGAACGCGCTCACGATTCAAGGATTTTTAATTCCCGCAATCAGCACTCGAAGAGCAGACACGGAAGTTGACCTTCGTGAAGGAGAGAGCTTCGCGATCGCAGGCCTTATCGACAACCGTGTAACGCAGGTGGTGAGTAAGATTCCGGGCATTGGCGATATGCCGATTTTAGGGCATCTCTTTCGCAGCCGAAGTACTCAGAAGAGCAATTCCGAACTGCTGGTCCTCATCACTCCAAGTTTTGTGAAACCTTTTGGCCCAGGAGAGGCGCCGCCCCTGCCGCAATTCCCGGAAGGGTTCTTAGGCGGCCCGCCGGATCAAAGCTCAACGCCGCCCGGCACGTTTGTGGGTCCGCGCGGCGCGGTTGGCGGAGGGAACCCATGAGCGCACCGCGGAGCGGTGCCTGGTGTGAACAGCGCGGCGTATCCACGATTTACTTTCTCCTGTTCACGTTCGCCATTGTCGGTCTGCTCGTGATGGCTACGGACTTCGGCCGCTTCTATCTGATCCAGGCAGAGCTGCAGACTGCAGCCGACGCCGCGGCTCTCGCTTCAGCCACCAAACTAACCGGAACCGCGAGCGCGTCGGAGAGGGCTGCCGATCAGGTGACGGCATCATTCGACACGACCACAGGCAACGACAACCGCTTTAATCTTCGGATGAACCAAATCGGTACGAGCGGCGGTTCGAGTCTCATCACAACCACGCAATTCGAATATTTTTCAACGCTGGCGGACGCTCAAGGAAATGTGAATGGCGGACAAACCGGCGGTCTTGATTGGACGAGCGGCTTCTATCCGAAGTACGCGCGTGTTCAGATCACAGCACAGGCGCCCGTGTTATTCGTGCCATTGCTGAACCGTGCTACGTCTGGGCCGACGATTGCTGCGTCCGCAATCGCTGGAATCAGCGGACCCATCTGTTCGGCTTGCGGAATCGATGGCCTCGCTGTCGTTGACCAAAGCGCCGGCGCCGACACGATGAACTATGGTTTCGTGCCGGGTAGTTTCTACACATTGTTTCTCGTTCGGTCGCAACGTACGGCAGGTCCGGTGACGCCGGCGCCATTGGCCGGCACGACTTCATCCATTGCGTACGTGATCTTGAATCACGTTCCCAGCGGCCCGGCAGATCTCGATTTGGATGGTTCGTTATTTGAAATGGGTGCAGGCGGGCTCTCCACCAGCGCGGGATTGAGTATCCCGACGACAGTCTCTATCGATACTACCGAATCCGCTTACAGTGTGGATGGCACGAATTCCGCCGGTCAGGACGTCCTCTGTGGGCTAAATGTTCGATTTGCTGTTGATCCGTCTCAAAATAATTGCGGCAATATTGGCGGCGGCCAGTTCACGGCGCTTTCTCCGCTGTATAGCGCGGACGCGGATGTGGGTGGCGCAACGTACGCTGCCGGTCAAGGATTGCAAGATTATGCGGCGGAATATGACGGCAATCTGCGTCGTATCCTGACCGTCGCCGTCGTCGATACCGCCGATTCGCTCAGTGTTTTGAACTTTCGACAATTTTTGATCGAGATGTCGCCCGTGTCCCCAGCTGTCAGCCAGGGACTGAACACCACTGCAGTCACAGGCGCGTTTCGCGCGCAGTATATTGGCGCGCCCGTCCCGCTTCGTTGCGGTGGCGTTGGCGGTTTGTGCCGGGTATCGCTTGGCGTTGGAAGGACGGTGCTGCATTAAACGCGGATCACAACGCGGGCAGGCCATTGTGGAACTGGCCGTACAGATTCCGTTGATGATGGCGATCTTGTTCGGAGCCGTCGAAATCGGGCGTGTGTTTTATATTTACCACACGCTGCAGAAGGGACTGCGCGGCGGTGCCGGCTTGCTGGCGCGATCCACTAATGTTGCCTACTGCAACTCCGCCGACCTGACGCTAGCGGATGCCCGTAATTTCATTGTGTATGGAAACCTGCAAGGCGAGGGAACACCGATCGTGCAGGGTTTGACGCCCGATATGATCCAGATTTTTCCGGAGCGTAATGTCGCAGACACCACGGGTGTGATCGCATGCCTGTGCACGGAAGATGTGGATAGCTGCGATACATCCTCTGGGGGAAGGGCACCGGACTTCATTGTCGTCAACCTCGGCGGCGGGTTTCCTCTTGCCGTTCCATTTCCGTTTGTCAACCTCGGCACGATTAACCTGAAGGTTTCGGTCCGAATGCCAGTCACGGGAGGGTAAGTGTTTCGCAGGAGTTCCCGAGGACAGGCAAACGTAGAGACGGCTTTGGCGTTGATCTTCGGCATCATTCCCGTCACGTTCGGTTTACTGGCATTCAGCGAGCTGGCATGGACGTATCACGCGCTGGCGACGCTGACACGTCAAGGCGCTCGATATGCCGCGACCCATTGCTGGCAAGATGAAAGTGGCTCGAACGTTGTAAGTTGGATGCAGGCGAATGCGCCCGCGTTCCCCGATCGGCCGCTGCTGGCGAGCGGAGGAATTCAAATTCAAGTGAACTACTGGATGCACGATCCGGAGACGCGCGAGTCCGTCCCGTTTTCTTGCGCCGGCGGTTGCACGCCCGATTGCGTGCCCGATTCGGTGACCGTCAGCATTACTGGTTACGAGTTCAATCACTTTTTCCCGTTTCTTGGATTGCCGCCGCTCCACGTTCCCCCGTTTTCCACAACGGTCGCAATCGAGAGTGCCGGCGGCAACCCGGAGACGGATGTTTCGTCGCCGTAGGGGCTGATGAGCACCGCTCCGCGGTGTGCGCGCGGTGCGCGCAAGAAGCGTTTATGCCAATTCAACTGATTGTAGCGAGCGGGGAACCGCGGTTTCATGATTTCGTGCGGGAGCAATTGTCGCTCACTCCTGCTGCCGAGATTGTCAACGAGCACGAAGAGATGGGACCGAATCTCTCCGTCCGCGTTCTGCATTATCTGAACCTGAATCCGCAGTCCGCAGTGTTGTTGGACATTTCCGGCGACGCTGAACAAGGACTGCGGGCATTGGAGCAGATGGCCCAGGCTGTTCCCGGGTTATACGTCATCCTTTCCGACAAGGCGTCCGGCGAGGATTTCCTGCTGCGCTCCATGCGCCTCGGCGCAACCGATTTCCTGCAACAGCCACTCAAGCGCGCAGAATTCAACGAAGCCATGACGCGGCTGGAACAGCATGTCCAGCGCATTCATCGTCAGGGCCGGCAGCTTGGCCGAATGTATACGTTTGCTGGAGTGAAGGGCGGGATGGGCACCACGACCGCGTCTATCAATCTTGCGGCGGTGTGCGCGCGGCAGAATTTGTCGACCGTGTTGATGGAT
>QHXA01000782.1:9922-10348 GCA_003222755.1 Acidobacteriota bacterium | reverse complement strand
TTGCTTCGAGGTTCTGATGACATCGAAGCGTGTGTGACACGCAAGCTGGGCGTCCGTTCGGGCGAGATCACTCTGGATGGCCTGTTTTCAGCGATTGAATTCGAATGCCTGGGATCCTGCACCACGGCTCCGTGCATCCAGATCAACGGCGAGTTCTACGAAAATCTCGACGTGCAAAAAACCGAAAGCATCATCGACGAATTGCGAAAACAAGGATGACCGAATATTTCACCAGCCGCGACTTCATCGTTGTGATCGTCAAGATCGCCGTCATCTTCGGCGGAGTGATGGGTGCGCTGGCGTATCTGACATGGATCGAACGTAAGGTGAGCGCGCGCATCCAAATGCGTCCGGGCCCAACGCGCGTGGGGCCGTTCGGACTTCTGCAGCCGATTGCAGATGGGTTGAAATTCCTCTTTAAAGAAG
>QHXA01000782.1:8498-9870 GCA_003222755.1 Acidobacteriota bacterium | reverse complement strand
CCGCGCTATTGTCCTTCTCCGTCATTCCTTTCGGGCCATGGCTGCAGGTGACGGACCTCAGCGTTGGTTTACTTTTCATCTTTGCCATCGGATCCCTCGGTGTTTACGGCATCGCTTTGGGCGGTTGGGCCTCGAACTCGAAATATCCGCTAATGGGCGCCATGCGTTCAGCCGCGCAGATGATCAGCTACGAATTGAGCCTGACGTTTTCCATTGTCGGCGTGTTGTTAATCGCGAATTCGCTCAGTCTTGCGCAGTTGGTCGCGTCCCAGCAAAGGACGTGGCTTGGTTTCATTCCCCGATGGAACATCTTTCTCCAGCCGGTAGCGTTCGTTGTTTACATCTGCAGCGCTGTGGCGGAGACCAACCGGACCCCATTTGATTTGGCTGAATCCGAGCAAGAGTTGGTCGCCGGATGGCACACCGAATACAGTTCGCTCAAGTTTGCGATGTTCATGCTCGCCGAATACGCGAACATCGTGACGGTTTCTGCTCTAGCGACGATCATGTTTCTGGGCGGCTGGTCAGGTCCGCTGTTTGGTCCGGGCTGGCTTCAGGCGGCGCTCCCGACGGTGTGGTTTGTCACGAAGGTTTTCATCTTCATTTTCTTTTACGTGGTCTTACGTTGGACGGTTCCCAGATTTCGATACGATCAACTGATGAAGTTCGGATGGAAGGTATTGCTTCCATTGTCGCTCGCGAACATTCTCGTCACGAGCTTCGTCGTGGCGATCTCATGATCCAGTTACTGTTCTTTTTCTTCGCAGCACTTGCGGTAGGAGCAGCGATAAACGTTCTGGTTGACGGCCGTATCCGTGCTTTTCATCCTTCTGCGGGCGGACTTTCTGGCGGTGATTCAGGTGATCGTGTATGCGGGCGCGATTATGGTTTTGTTCACGTTCGTCATCATGCTGTTGAATTTGCCTGCAGACGAAGACGGCGTCGATCGTCTGCGGTGGTTGAAATTCATCGGCATACCATTAGGTTTGTTTCTTCTCTTTTTGATTATCTCGACGTTGTGGAACGTGGAACCGCCTCGAGCGCCTTCGACGCAACTGGTTGGCAGTCCTCAGGCGATCGGAACGAGCCTGTTTAGCGATTACCTGTTGCCGTTTGAATTGACGTCACTGCTGATACTCATCGCCTTGATTGGGGCGGTCGTTTTCGCGAAGAAAGATCTATGATCCCGATCAGTTGGTACCTCATTCTTGGCGCGATCTTGTTCTTGATTGGCGTTCTAGGATTCTTTATCAAGCGCAACATTATCGCCCTGCTGTTGTCGGTGGAGATCATGCTGAACGCGGTGAACGTCACGTTTGTTGCGTTCTCCAGCCAGCATGGACAGATCAGTGGACAGATTTTCGTCTTTTTT
>QHXA01000782.1:5245-8452 GCA_003222755.1 Acidobacteriota bacterium | reverse complement strand
GTTGAAGTGGTGAAGCATGTTGAACCAGAGCAAATCTTGATGAGGAGCGAAGATGAGGAGTCCTCGACACACTCATAAGGAACTGTTTTCGAGCAGGCTTAGTCCCCTCCTCAGCCGAGGAGGGGTGGCTGCGCCATCAAGAAAATGTCGCGAAGCCTCCCTTGATGGCGCAGACGGGGTGGTGTTGATCAAGAAAATTTATTCGTGGTTGAACGAACCACCCCGTCCGCGCCGAATAAGGTGCCTTCGGGAAATTTTATTGATGGCGCGGCCACCCCTCCTTCGCCAAGGAGGGGACTACGCGCTTCGCCAACCATATTCCAGGGGTACGCAAAAAAACCCGTACCCTGGCTAATTTCCCAGCACCGCTCCGCGGTGCCTACGACTCATATCGATGGACGCATTTAGTGTGCTCTGGCTGATTCCCGTCTTGCCGTTGGTGGGTGCCGCGATCAACGGGATCTTAGGCAAACGACTGCCGAAGACCGTCATCGCCACGATCGGGATCGGGATCGTAGGCGTGTCGTTGCTGCTCTCTCTTCGCGAGTTCGTGGCCATGCTCGGTACGCCAGATCTTCCGATCATCCGCGATTACTTCATGTGGATTCAGGCCGGCCGCTTCCAGGCCCAATTTGGGCTGATGCTCGATCACCTTTCGGGCTTGATGATCCTGATTATCACGGGTGTTGGGTTCTTCATCCATATCTATTCCGCCGGATACATGGCACATGACGACGGGTTCTACCGTTATTTTTCATACTTGAACCTGTTCGTCTTCTTCATGCTCACGCTGGTTCTCGCAAACAACTACCTATTGATGTTTGTCGGGTGGGAAGGTGTGGGCTTGTGCTCCTATCTTCTGATCGGATTTTGGTTCACACGGAAATCCGCAGCGGATGCGGGCAAGAAGGCATTCATCGCGAATCGCGTCGGCGACTTTGGATTCGTTCTGGCGATCCTGCTCATCTACTGGACATTCGATCGTATCGATTGCGCCGGCGTATTCGGGCGGCTCGGAACCGGGTCATCGTTCAGCATCGAACCGCTTGGGACTGTAGGCGTCCTCACGACGATTGGGCTTCTTTTGTTCGTTGGGGCTGCGGGAAAATCTGCGCAGTTCCCACTGTACGTTTGGCTGCCGGATGCAATGGAAGGTCCGACTCCCGTAAGCGCCCTGATCCATGCCGCGACCATGGTCACCGCAGGCGTTTACATGGTCGCCCGGTCATCGGCCATTTACAACCATGCTCCCGGTGCGCTTCTCGTCGTCGCAGCGGTCGGGGCGTTTACAGCGATTTTCGCCGCATCAATAGGTCTCGTTCAAACCGACATCAAACGCGTTCTCGCCTATTCCACGGTCAGTCAACTCGGATACATGTTTCTTGCGTGCGGCGCCGGGGCTTACGCTGCAGGCATGTTCCACTTGATGACGCATGCATTCTTCAAGGCACTCCTGTTCCTTGCTGCGGGCAGTGTGATTCATGGCATGGGAGGTCTGCAAGATATCCGCAAAATGGGTGGCTTGCGGCATCACATGCCATGGACGTATCGGACATTTTTGATCGGAACGGTCGCGATCACCGGTATTCCACCTTTCGCGGGATTCTTCAGCAAGGACGCCGTCCTATGGGGCGCCTGGAATTATGCGAATTATGGGAAGCTGCTGTGGGGCGTCGGTGTTGTCGCTGCAGCATTTACTCTATATGTTCCGGCTGCTGATCCTGACATTTTATGGAAGGCCGCGGTATTCAGAACACGATGTGCACCATGTGCACGAGTCGCCCAAATCCATGCTGATACCGTTGGTTGTCCTCGCGATTGGCTCGATGGTGGGGGGCCTTATCGGTGTTCCTCCGGTGCTGGGCGGCAACAACCGCATCGAACAATTCTTGACGCCGGCGGCTCACGAAACGGAAAGCGAATCATTGGGCACCAGCGTTACCGAAGCTCTTTTGATGGCGGCGTCAACGGGTGCTGCTCTGGCTGGGCTGCTGCTCGCGTATGCCTTCTATGTCGCGAAGCCCGCATTGCCCGAAAGACTCGCGGCCAAGGCTCACGCCATGTACTCGATCATGCTGAACAAATACTACGTCGACGAACTCTACGATGCGGTCCTTGTTTGGCCGGTTGTGCGTACGTCGCGAGAGTTTCTTTGGAAATTCATCGACGTTGTCATCATCGATGGTTTGGTCAACGGTACCGGGAACCTGATCCGCGGTAGCGCAATGGGTTTGCGCCACATGCAATCCGGCTATGTTCGTACGTATGCCGGCTGGATCCTTCTCGGCGGAGTCGCGGTTGTGGTGTGGTTTTTGAGATGACACGGAAAGGAACATGGATCTGATCACATCGAACATTCTGACGATCATCACGTTTCTACCCGCTGTTGGCGCAGTGCTCCTGCTTTTCTCTAACCGCGAACACGTACGCTCGATTCGCGCGTTTGCATTGATCATCACCATACTCACGTTCGTTTTCTCGCTTCAGCTCGTTGCTCATTTCGATTCGAAGAACCCGGACTTTCAATTCGCGCTAAGGGTGCCATGGATCCCGTCGCTCGGCATTGATTACTCGATGGGCATCGATGGAATCAGTCTGTTCTTGATTCTGCTGACCACATTACTCACACCTCTGGCGGTTCTCGCGTCCTGGTCGATTCACGATCGGCTAAAGGAATACTTCATATTCATGCTTCTGCTCGAGACGGGAATGATCGGGGTGTTCGCTTCGCTCGATTTATTTCTGTTCTATGTGTTCTGGGAAGTCATGCTTGTGCCGATGTACTTCCTCATCGGCGTTTGGGGCGGCGAACGGCGAATTTACGCCGCCATCAAGTTCGTGCTCTACACAATGCTAGGTTCCGTGCTGATGCTGGTTGCGATCATCGCGCTATATTTCATGCACGGCGATGCGACAGGAACATTCACATTCAGCTATCCGCAAATCCAGTCGGCTATCGCGTCCGGCCGAATGGTCCTCGCGCCGACGATCCAGTTGTGGTTATTTCTCGCGTTCTTTCTTGCATTCGCAGTCAAGGTTCCGCTCTTCCCTCTCCACACGTGGTTACCCGACGCTCACGTCGAAGCGCCCACCGCGGGTTCGGTGCTTCTGGCGGGTGTGCTCCTAAAGATGGGCACGTACGGATTGGTGCGATTCAATCTGCCGCTGTTTCCGCAGATGAGCCATTTGTTTGCGCCGCTGATCTCG
>QHXA01000782.1:2756-5231 GCA_003222755.1 Acidobacteriota bacterium | reverse complement strand
GAAAAAACTGGTTGCCTATTCTTCGGTCAGCCATCTTGGGTTCGTTGTGCTCGGCATTTTCAGTTTTACGACGCAGGGAATGGAAGGCGCCATTTATCAAATGCTCAACCATGGTGTCTCGACAGGCGCACTCTTCTTGCTGGTCGGCGTCATCTATGATCGGCGGCACACCCGGCTTATTGAAGAGTTCGGTGGCCTTGCGAATCGAATGCCGGTATATGCGGGTTTCTTTCTCGTCGTAACGTTAGCGTCGATCGGCTTGCCCGGATTGAACGGCTTTGTCGGCGAGTTCTTGATTTTGCTGGGCACCTTCGGCGCAAGCCACGCGCGGGCTGCGGTCGCTGCAGTGGGTGTGATCCTCTCGGCCGTTTACATGCTTTGGATGTACCAGCGCGTGATCTGGGGCGAGATCGACAACGACCGGAACGCCAGCCTCTCGGACGTGGTCGGGCGGGAACGCGCCATGTTTATTCCGTTGCTGATCGTGATGGTCTGGATGGGCGTTTACTCGAACCACTTCTTGCGGCGTATGGATGCGTCCGTGGCGAAATTGATGAATCAGTCGCAGTCAGGATGCGTGGAGTATGCGGAAGCGCCACGCACATGTCGCACCGCGGAGCGGTGCACGGAAATTAGCCAGGGGTACGCGTTTTTTGCGTACCCCTGGCTAATTTCCGTGCACCGCTCCGCGGTGCGAGACAACCCAACCGGAGACACGCCGCGATGAATCTGGCAAGCATCAACATCGCGGCAATCTTGCCGGTCCTGGTCCTCTCGCTTTTCGGAATTGCGGTGATGGTCGCAGAGCCGTTCGTGCGTGAGCCGAAAAAGTCTGCTCTTGCGTGGGTGGCGCTAGCGGGCACGATTGCGGCGATGTTTGCTCTGGTTCCGATGGCGGCGAATCGTGGTCAATGGTACTCCAACCTTTGGATCGTCGACGACTATGACATCTTTTTGAATTTCGTATTTCTCCTTATCGCAGCGATTACGATCCTCACCTCCGCGGATTACCTGCGAAGCCAGAATATGAACCATCCCGAGTTTTACGCGCTTCTATTGTTCGCCACGGCAGGAATGCTCATGATGGCGGCATCCAATGAACTGGTGATGGTCTTCCTCGGCCTTGAAATCCTCTCGATTGCAACATACGTCATGGCCGGGTTCCGGAGAACGGATCTGAAGTCCAACGAATCGGCGCTCAAGTATTTTTTGCTTGGCTCGTTTTCGTCAGCATTCTTTCTTTACGGTGTTGCATTGATATTTGGTGCGACCGGCAGCACGAATCTAATGGGCATAGCGCAGGCGCTACGCACGCCGGAAGTTCCGGTCAGCCTGGTCGAACTTTCGGCGGCCCTGATGCTGATTGCGCTCTGCTTCAAGGTTGCTGCCGCCCCATTTCACATCTGGACACCGGACGTCTATGAAGGAGCGCCGACGCCGGTCACAGGCTTCATGTCGGTTGGGCCCAAAGCCGCGGGATTTGCGGTGCTGTTCCGGCTCTTTTTGACGGCTTTTACTTCCATACAGGATCGCTGGGCCTCCGCGATCTGGCTCATCGCTGCGTTAACGATGATTCTGGGAAATGTGATCGCGGTGGTGCAGCCAAACATCAAACGCATGCTCGCGTATTCGTCGATCGCGCACGCCGGATATATAGCGGTCGCTTTCGCCGCGGCATCTGAACGCGGCGTTTCGGCCGCTCTATTTTATCTGCTCGCTTACAGCCTCATGAACTTGGGCGCTTTCGCGATTGTGACCATGCTGGGCCGAAGCGAAGACAAGTTCGTGAACCTGACCGACTACGCGGGGCTGGCAGCGAAACGACCGGGCATGGCTGCAGTACTATCTGTGTTTCTGCTTTCCTTGGCGGGCGTGCCGGGAACTGCGGGTTTCGCAGGAAAATTTTTTATTTTCCGTGCAGCTGTTGAATCGCGCCTGATGTGGCTGGCGATTATCGGTGTCGTCACCACAGTTGTTTCTTTTTACTACTATTTGTACGTGATTGTGCAGATGTACATGAGCGAACCGTCGGACGACTTCGCGGATGTGACTGTGCCGGGAAGTGCGAAACTTGCGCTGTTCGTCTCGGCTGTCGGCACTCTGTACCTCGGCATTCTTCCAACGTCGGTGCTGGAGTGGACCTCTTCAGCAGCACTGAATACGCGGCGGTGACTGAGGACTAAGCTGGTGAAGTTTTTGAAAACTTACTGTACACTGACTGGTCGGCAGGGCGGTCATGGCGGCCAATAGACAGCCGGACGGGCCGGGGGACAAAGGCGGGCTTTTCCTGGAGAGAGCAGCTAAGGCATTTCAGGAAAACGTCACCAGAGCGGGTCCGGTGGCTCTCGCCAGCTATACCTTAATCGGCGCCATTATCCTACTTGGCGGAATCGGATACGCAGTGGACCGCTGGCGAGGCACGTCTCCGTGGTTCTTGCTCGGCGGGCTGCTCCTGGGGCTCATCGTCGGCTTCTA
>QHXA01000782.1:0-2624 GCA_003222755.1 Acidobacteriota bacterium | reverse complement strand
GGCATGCTGGGTCCGCTTGCAGCGGCTAGCGGAACGTGGTTCCTCGTGGCGTGGGCGTACAGAGAACGTCCTGAGGGGTTGACGGGCTTGATGGCCGCCGCATTCGTTCTGAAAATGGTTTTTTTTGGGGCGTACGTCGCAGTAATGCTCCGTGTGATGCGGTTCCGCCCCGTCCCGTTCGTTGTCAGTTTTACCGGTTATTTTATTGGATTGTATTTGATGGAGGCGCTGTTTCTACGGCGCCTGTTTTCGGAGAGGTCTGGGTAGTCGGGTGATAGCAAGCCTTCTTCTAGCGCTCGCCATAATTCAAGAACCGCACGCGGGCGCAGTATCCGAGCGATTCGATCCCGGCGAGACGATTATTGAACACGTCTCGAATACCGGGCACGATCATCCGTTGATTCCATTACCGACGGTGTTGGGCATCGATTTCTCGGTCACGAAGACGTCTTCATGCTGTGGCTTGTTGGGGGATTTGTGTTTCTCATCGCCACTCTCAGTATTCGCCGCTACGTGAAACAAGACCGGCTGGTTCCTTCAGGATTCACGAATGCACTCGAAGCCGTCGTGGAATTCGTTCGCGATTCGATCGTGCGTCCCAATGTCGGGAATCAATGGGTCAATACATGGACTCCGTTAATTCTCACATTTTTCTGCTTCATTCTGACCGCTAACGCGATCGGACTCATACCCATATTCGAAGTCGTCGCATTGCTGGACAGGTTTGTGCTCCATACCGGCGCTAATTCGTTCGTGAACAGGTTGATCCATGGCGGAACAACAGCGACCGCGAATTTCAACGTCACGGCCGGCTTGGCCACAGTGACATTTTTCGCGATCATTGTAGCGGGCTCGAAAGCGCACGGTGTCGTGAAGCATTGGAAAAACATCGTGCCGCACGGGCTGCATCCACTGATCTATGTAATGCTGATTCCGATCGAAATCATCGGCATGTTCGTGCGCCCGTTCGCGCTGACGATGCGACTTGCGGCCAATATGACCGGCGGTCACATTGCCATTCTGTCGATTCTTTCATTCGTGTTTTTGTTTTCCGAAATGTTTGCGCGCGCGATTGCCGGTATCGGCGTCGGTTTAGTCGTGGCTGTTCCGCTGGCTGTCGGCATCTCCGCGCTTGAGATCATTGTAGTTTTGGTTCAGGCTTACGTATTTACGCTCTTGTCGGCCGTGTTCATCGGCATGGCCATTCACGTACACCACTAAACGGAGGACTAGGGGAATGCAATTTCTGCACTTATTTGGCGCCGCACTCGGTCTGGGGCTCGTTGTCGTTGGGGCCGGCACGGGAATCGGACGGTTGGCCGCTGCCGCCGCCGAAGGCATCGGGCGACAACCTGCGGCTGCGGACAGAATCACCGGCGCGGTCAACCTGCCGCTTTTTCTGCTTGAAGGCGTCGCGATTCTGGCCGAGGTCTTCATACTTCTTATCGTGCTGCTGAGACCGAATTCACTCACGTAGTCCGAATGTAGGAGGTAGCGCGTTATGAACCCGCTAGTCCAGCCGGATCCTGGTCTATTTATCTGGACGATCCTCACCTTCTTGGTCCTGCTGGCCCTTCTCGCCAAGTTTGCATGGGGGCCGCTCCTGAAGGCACTGGACCGCCGGCAGGAAGCAATCCGGAAGTCACTCGATGAGGCAGATCGCGCGAAGCAGGAATTCGCGCGGCTGCAAGATGAATCGGCGAAGATCATCGAGCAGGCCCGCATCGAGGCCGGGTCGATCCTCAGCAGGACTCGTGCCGACGCCGAACGTTTGCGCGAGGATCTCAAAGCAAAAGCTAAAGAAGAAGCCGACGCCATGATGCGCAATGCCGAGCAGCAGATTCAGTTGCAGACACAACAAGCGATGCAACAGATACGCCATCAGGTTGCCGACATGGCGGTGATGATCGCTTCCAAACTGCTCGAACGTAATCTGGCTAAAGAAGACAATGATCGGCTGATCAGTGATACGCTGAAGCAGATCGAACTGAGTAGGCACTAATCCAGGAAGACGTCAAAATCGCCGCTGAAGCGGAATGGCCACAAGAAGGCACAAGAGGCACAAAACAATCGAAATGCTTTTTGTGATTTTTGTGCCTTTTTGTGGCAATTCCAAGTTGCGGTTTCGACTTTGACGTGGTCCTGGGTTCTTTGGCTGTTCACGCCACGTTTTCAGTGATATATAATCCGGTGTCTCCCGAAAAACCACTCACTCGTCATCCAACCTTTTTAAGGAGGACATCAATGTTCAACAGGGTACTGCTTTACGCGGTCCTCGGCATCTCGATCCTGTATCTAAACGGATGTGGTGGCGCCGAAGACACGAAGAAGGCAGAGCAACCCGCGGCCACGCCGGCACCAAAGGCTGCGGAAGAAAGCGCCCCCATCTATGAACTTACCAAAGATGACATCACCAGCCACCCCGGTTGGACCAGCCGCAACATCAGCGTCCTTGGTCTCAAACTCGGCGACAAGACACGAGACGTGGAGAAAAATCTCGGGAACGTTGAAAGCGCTCGCACGATACCCAAGACTACCGAGGATACTGGGTACTATCTCACCATCTACCAGGGCAATGGAATTTTCGTCTATACGGCACAGCTTACGGGGAGGGCGCGCAAGAT
>QHXA01000781.1:1314-6729 GCA_003222755.1 Acidobacteriota bacterium | reverse complement strand
TCGGCGCTCAAGTTGTAAACGCCGGGCTGCAGACTCGCAAAATTATAGGTTCCACTTTCATTCGTGATCACGGTGGTCACAATACCGGTTTGAGTGTTGGTCGCCGTGATGGACACACCCGGAATCAGAGCTCCGGTGCTGTCGGAGACCGTCCCGCTGACTGTTGCGTTGCTGGATTGAGCGAATGTCTGTGCGGCGAGAATAACAAAGAAAAAGACCAATGCAAGGGAACGCTTCCACATGCTTTCCTCTTCTCTTTCGGAGTTTTGGGAGTTCAATTAAGACGGCGCGCATTATAACATCGGGTGCGCGTACTGCCAGGTCGAGTATGTGGTCGCGTGGAATGTGAAAAAATTGCCCGGAACGCCACTGTGGGGGCGCTCTATGAGCGCCCACTGTCCTGCAATCAGCGATAGAGGGGCGGTCATAGACCGCCCCTACAGTACAGAATCAATTTTTTCACAGCTTCGTGGCTTTAGCCCGCGTTCAGGTTGCGAGAACGCCGGCTGAAGCCGCACGACTACATACTTGACCAACGATTTCCGCCAAAGTGTAAGGAGGTCCTACGTGCGACAGTGGTTCATCGCCGCATTCATCGTCGCCAGCCTGATGCCGCTGTGCATTGCGCAAAATCGTGGGCGTGGAGCTGCAGCCGCGCCAGCTGAGCCCGCTCCGCGGCATCCCGACGGCAGAGTGAATTTCGGCCCGCTTCCCGGGGAAACCGGGCTGTGGCTTCCAGGCGCCGGGCTCGGCGTTCGGAATCAGCTCGCCGTCGAGTCTGGACCAAACCCATTGCCCGGGTTGAAGCCAAGGCTCAATGAGGTTCCTTTTCAGCCCTGGGCACGGGAGTTATATGAGTATCGGAGGAACGGATTTGAGCCGCATACGCGTTGCAAACCATCCGGCGGTGCGCGCCAGTTTTTGACTCCATATGGTGTGGAATTTGTGGACATGCCGGATCTGAAGCGTTTTTTCATTATGGATGTCGGCGGCCCCCATTCATTCCGCACGGTTTTCATGGATGGACGGCCTCATCCCAAGAATCTCGAACCCAGCTATTACGGACATTCTATCGGCCACTGGGAAGGCGATACGTTGGTCGTCGATACAATTGGCTTTAATGAAAGATTCTTCTTTGATAGGTATGGATCACCGCACACGGAAAAACTCCACCTGATCGAACGCTTCACGCGTACAGATCTCAACGCCATGAAGTATGAAATCACAGTCGATGATCCCGGCGCGTACACGGCAACATGGAAGAGCGGCTTCTTCTTGCGGTGGACTCCAGGCGTGGAATTGTTTGAATACGTGTGTCAGGAAAACAATCGGGACACCGACATCATGCTCGGTGTCGAGGGCGCCGTCGATCCGAACCATAGCGAGATCGTGCCGTAGTGTACCGATTTACATTTCAGACCATCTGAAGCACATCAAATTTCCTTTCTCCGCTCCAACGGAAGATTCGGAAATCAGAGTCGAAGGTGAGGATTCGCGCTTCCTCGTGGATTTCGGCGCAGCGGATCAGACAAGCGCAAGCCAGCGAAATCGGCCGGTTCGCATACTTCTTCAACAGCGCCTCGATGTGGCTCCAAGTGTCTGCCAGGGAGATGGAAATTTCATAGACTCCCTTCTTTCCGAGCGCGATGACCTCAGCCGGGCCAGCCGTATGAACCCTTCTCATCAGGAAACACGCCTCGGCTATAACTGCTTCGCAACAACGAAAGGGTGGGGCGCACTCAGCGAAGAGCCGTTGGGCACGAGCATGCTCCGCGTCGTCCTTCGATAGCAGCGCCACCAGGGGTCCCGTATCGAGCAGCACGCCGGCCGCATTCACCGGTCGAAACCTGCCAGATGCTTTTTGTTCGTCGCTAGATCCCGCGGGCCTTTTTTGAATTTACCCACACTGCGGCCGGCCAGTTCGAGCGCGCTTTTCTTCGGATGGACTTCGGCCAGGACCAGCCGCAGTCCCCGCCGGACTAATTCCGATTCGGAGTGGCCAGTGGATCGTTTCAAATCTTCCAAGATTGCGCGATCTTCCTTGCTCAGGCGCGCGTGGATATATGTTTTCACGGCGGCAGTGTAGCACAAGAGGCATAGCTGTGCTACACGATGAACATCGCGGCTGAATGCTCGACTCAGATCTTGTGGCGGTACAGGTCTCTTGGGGTTGAGTATGAAGCGTCTGTAGTGGCCGGCTTGACTGCCTAGGGCAGATTAGCTAGAGTAGCTAATCATGATCACAGTCAACATGCACGAGGCGAAAACACGTCTCTCCGAGCTCGTCAAAGCCGTTGAAGAGCGGAACGAAGTGGTCGTACTCTGCCGCGATGGTCGTGAAGTCGCCGAAATCCGCCGCCGTACTAAGCGTGGCCACATACGCAATCTGACGGCCGAGCCGAAATGAGCCGCTCACCGAGGACGAGTGGCCCCCGGATCTTCGATGAATGTCCTCCTAGACACCTGCGCTGTGCTGGCATTAGCGCGCGGCGAACTGCCGGATGCCGCGGCCGGAGCCCTGCGCAGGGCTCCCGAGGCGTGTGTTTCTGTCGTCAGCCCATGGGAGGTCGCCATCAAGGCTGCTGCAGGCAAGCTCCAACTGATGGAGCCGCCATTGCTGTGGTTTTTCGCGTTGGCCGAGCGCTACGGTTTACGGGAGATCCCGCTCGATTCCCGCATCGCCTGCGCCGCGGCCGCTCTGCCGCTGATCCATCGAGACCCATTCGATCGCGTGCTCGTCGCGCTGGCGCAAGCGCATGCGCTCACGATTCTCACTTCTGACGAAAACATCTCGAAATACCCGGGCGTGAAAACCTCATGGTGAAGCTATTTCGGCGACCGCACGTTCGGCGTTGGAACGTGATCATCTTCCTGCTTCTTGAGGCTTTTATTTTTTGCATTGGATGAATTTGTGAACTTTCTCACAGACTTTGGATTCCGCCGCTCCAGTTTGTTACGCGATGTGCGCGCCGGTGGTTTCCACGTACACTGCGTACAGCGACTCGCTTGCGGTCATGAATAAACGGTTTCGCTTGGCGCCTCCGAAACAGACATTTGCGCAGGTCTCCGGCAGGCGGATCATGCCGATGCGTTCGCCATTCGGCGCGATCACCTGAACGCCGGGACGCGCCCCGGCCCAAATGTTGCCGTCAACGTCACAGCGGATCCCGTCAGCGGCGGAAGGCTGACCGGTTCCAGGAATATCGAGTTGCACGAAGCGCTTTCCGTTGCGGATGGATTTCCCATCGAGGTCCCACACCTTGATCTCGCGCGGCCCGCCGGTATCGGCAACATAGACTTTCTTGTAATCCGGAGAGAAGCAAATACCATTAGGCCCGCCAAGCTCATCCGTCAGCTTCTCGATCTGGCTGGTCTTTGCATCGACTCGATAAACCGCCATCGGCAATTCCGAATCGGCCTTGAAGCCTTCGTAGTTGCCGCGAATCCCGTAAATCGGATCGGTGAACCAGATGGTGCCGTCGGGATGAACCACAATGTCATTTGGTGAATTCAATCGCTTCCCTTGGAACTTTTCGGCAATGACAGTAACCGTTCCGTTCGGCTCGTATCGAACGACTCGGCGGCCGCCGTGCTCGCACGAGAGCTGACGTCCTTCGAAATCGAACGTATTGCCGTTGCTGTAGCCGGATGGGTTCCGGAACGTCGTCACGCGCCCGTCTTCTTCGATCCACCGCATTTGAACATTATTTGGAATGTCGCTCCACACGAGGTAACGCCCGACTCCATTCCATGCCGGACCTTCAGCCCAGAGTGTGCCAAAGTGCAATCGCCGGATGACGGTGTTGCCGACGATGTATCGGCGGAATCGATTGTCGAGCGCGATGATATCCGGATCCGGATACTGAATTGGATCTTGCCGTGACCAGTCGCGTGGAGTTGGCGTTGAAGAAACCGCCGGCTGTTGCGCCGGCGCCTGCGAGAAGGCGGAACGCGCAGCCGCTGCGCCAATCACGGAAGTCAAAAATGTGCGTCGATCGAAATTGCGATGTGGGTTAGTCATGGCGCTTATGTATACCGCAGTTATCCATAGAGCGCTAGGATTGCGACACATCCCCGGGTTCGCACGCGGAGACGTGCACTGGAGTTTGGACATTTCGCACCGCGGAGCGGTGCTGAAGCGTCCACGTTCAGGTACTGTAGCGACAGGTCCAATTTTTACGATACGCGCGTCCCCGCTCGTTCCTCTAACATTCAGGGTCAGTTCTAAAGAAGGAGATAAGGCAATGGCAATCACACCGTACCTTTTGTACGAAGATGTCGCGGGCGCTCTAAAGTTTCTTTCGAAGGCGTTTGGATTTAAGAAGTACGGCAGCAGCTACCGCAGACCCGACGGCAAGATCAATCACGCCGCGATGCAACTCGGGGACGATCTCATCATGATGGGATATCCCGGTCCGAAATATAGAAACCCGAAGCGGCTCGGGCAGGCGACGCAGAACTTGTACATCAACGTCGACGATGTAGATGCCCATTGTGAACGCGCCAGGAAAGCCGGCGCACTCATTATTGAAGAACCGCAAGATACCTTCTATGGCGCTCGCCGCTACGGCGCCGAAGACCCGGAAGGACAGATCTCGCGGCGCGCGAGCAAGAAGAGGGCAGCAAAGGCATGACTGCCGATCATTTTCGCCGGATCGCCCTGGGACTGGACGGCGCAGTCGAAAGCGCGCACATGGGTCATCCCGACTTTCGCGCGAATGGGAAGATTTTTGCGACGATTCACCACGATCACAAGTGGGGAATGATCAAGCTCACGCGGGAACAGCAGCGCAAATTCGTGCAGGGCAATGCCGGGGTCTTTGCGCCGGAGAATGGAGCATGGGGGCGCTCAGGATGCACGAAAGTAAGATTGGATTCGGCCGATGAAGACACGCTCGGCGAGGCAATGACTCTCGCGTGGCAGAATACCGTCAAGAAAACACAAACCACCAGACGTTAGAAATTTTGAAATTGGACGAATCCTGCATCTCAAATCCGAAACCCGAAATCGCAGACTGGACTATCCAGCGACGACGTCCAATCTGCAATTTCGGATTTCAGATTTGAGATGCAGGGGGCCTGGCGTGGCGTGGCTGGTAGATCCCGAGCTTTCCGCCGCCGGGAAGTGTGACTTGCGTGAGCAAACCCCAGTCTAGTTTGTGCACCGGGCTGCAGGCGATGTTGTGCTTCTTCATCTCGGTGATAAGGGCCTCGACGTCGTCGCACATGAGATAGAACTCATGAATGTCGTTTTCGTCGGATGGATGCACCGCGACCTCAGCGGGAGGCAATCCAAAAATCAGCCACCCGCCTCCAACGTCGACGTTCGGAAGTCGCAGCACGTCGCGCAGAAAGGCGCGATCCGCTTCAGCATTCGTGCTGTAAATGATCGAATGTGCGCCAATGATCACAATT
>QHXA01000781.1:0-1304 GCA_003222755.1 Acidobacteriota bacterium | reverse complement strand
GGGCGGGCCCTCGCCCTCTCCCGAAGATCCCACGAATAACTTCCGGCCATCGGTAAAGGTGATAATGCTGCCGTTGGCCCGGTTGGCTCCATCCTTTGCCTGGAAACCCTCAACAAGGATTTCGGTGCCGGCAAGCAACGAGTTCTTAGTCCAGCCGCGACGGAGCAGCGCATTCGGAGCGGCCGCTTCGATCATCCACGGCGTGACCTTTCCGTCGTCGCCTTTCACGTCGATGTGGATCCACGCGTGCGGATTAATCCACTCCATCTTCGTAACAGTTCCGCGGAACTTGATGGGCTTGTTGGCGTCAAACTCCGCCGCGAAAGCGTGATGCGCCCAAACCGGCACTGCAGCCAGCAAAAGACCGGCTACGGCTATCACAATTGCGAGTGTTTTTCGCATGATGCTTTATCTCCTTCAATAAGTGTGCGCCTACTTCTTCTCAGCAGCTTTCTCTTGAGCGCGCGCCCCGCTAAGGGAATTGAACATCGCATTGTTCCCTTCGTGGCACGCGTATTCAAAATTTTGATAGCCCGGCTCTTGGGTCAATGGAAAACCGACCTTGAACGGCCTCACATAAGTCTTCGGATCATCGATGGTCACGTCGTACTTCAGTTCGTTCGGACCAACGCGTGTGAACCTTTCGACCAACTTCAGCGCGTCGCTGCTGGGAAGGCCGCCGCCGTTGCCTCCTCCGACGCCGGTTTTATTCCCCAAGAAATTTGTGGTCTCCACGACAAGTGTGTTGCCTTCCCAGTGGCCGCGCGGATCTCCCATGTATGAACGCATGTTGGAGCCCGCATGCGGACGGCCGTCCAGCGGAATCACCCGAGCTTCGTGCACCATTTCTTGAAGAATGGTTACGAATCCAGGCGCTTGCACGATCTGCTGGCCGTTGCCATAGATCACGGGAAATATCGATCCCGTCACGCCGCGCGTGATGCAACGAATGTAATAGCTGAAATCTTCCCAAGATGCCGGCATTGGGTTGTTATTGCCTGCGCCTTCGGGAATCCGCCGCGTTCGCGCTTCAGGCAACACATCGGGCGTTCTGCCGTTCGGCGGATCGATGACAAGCGATGTCTGCTTGCACGGGCGTCGTGCACGCTCGCCCCAGTGTCCCGGAGGACCAGTAGTGACGCGCGCGTTCCCATCCACGAATTCTTGTTTGTCGTTTTGAGCCTGGCGGGCGAGGGTGGATTCTCTCTGAGCGAGTTCCTCTTCGGTGTAGTAGAGTCTGTCGCCGAAATTCGCCGGCCGGTTCATGGGTGTGCCGATGCAGTCATCGCTGGTCCATGTGCCTT
>QHXA01000780.1 GCA_003222755.1 Acidobacteriota bacterium | reverse complement strand
GGCAAAGGGATTTTGTCGTACGCGAATGGAGGCGTAACCCGAAACTCGATTTCCAGCGTCCGCGATTTGCCCTCGTAGGCGAACGTCTGGAGTTGGCTTCCATCGAGCGCAGGCAATCGTGGAGTGACGAGCCGTTCTTCAATCAGATGATCGCAATCCCGAACATGCTCAGGGCACGTGAAGCAGAAGAAATGATCAGTAATGCCACGACTGGATGCGGAGAGTTGGATTTGTTGAGGATCCGCAATTGCGTGCCAATATGATTTCAAAGATGTCTGTACCCATCCATGTCGATGCCTACAGCGGCTACAAAGCCAACGAACGCCCTCGCCAGTTCATGCTCGATGACGAGATTTATGAAATCTATGCCGTGCTGGATCAGTGGTACGAGCCTTCAGCCATATACTTCAAAGTTCAAAGCACGGAGGGAAAGACATACCTGCTGCGATATGACGAAGCGACTGACGAGTGGACGTTGCAGAGCGGCTTCCGATGGCGATGAGTTATTGAGCCGCCCCAGCATCAAATTGATCACGGTTGATGCGGATGTGATCTATCAGGCCGAGAGGATGCTCGAGTCATGTGAGCACTGCAATCCTGAAGGCGCCGAAATTCCGTTCGACAACATTCTGGATCGTATTACAGGGTCTGATCCGAACTTGACGGATTACCTGCTTAGCGAACCGGCGAAATGTCCCAACTGCCGCCGCGAAATTCTGGAAAAGACTCTCGTTGACCTAGGGCGAGCAATTCCTCCCCTCCCTCGCCAATCACATAATCAACCGTCAGGATCGGTTTGCGATCGACCGGAATAACCAGACGTGCTTGCATTGTTTATGTGGGCTTCGTCATCCTGCACCAAAATTCCCAGGACCGGCACTTGCAAAGTGTTTCCGAGACGAGCTTCCATCATGCATTCAGGATACGGTATTTGGACGGGGAGAGGCTCGCCTTGAGCCTCTCTCGATTGGGCTGGAAATCATGCGGAGTTTCTGAAGTTTTTTGGAGCGTCTTGCTCCCGGCAACGCCATCCTGGCGATCTTCATACAAGCACACCTTGCACCATTTCACCGTGCTGAACATTTGTTGATTCCAGACGTGCTCGACGCGGCGAATCTGCAACGATGCACCACAATTTGGTGGCGGCAGTGACGGATCGCGTCAAGTGTGATGACGAACGTTGCCGGGTCAGGATGAACTCAGATCCGTATGAGACCCTTGCTGAAGCATTTTCCGAGTACGAGGAGTGGGGACGCCGCAGCGCTGCAGATTGTAGTTCGCTTCTTGAAATTCTTCGATCGATTTCATCGTCGGCCGGTCGAGAATGCCGTTCACCGGACCCGCGTAGAGTCCCCGCTCCGTGAGCGCCTTTTGAACATGTTCGATCGTAGCGCGCCGGTAGGGTTCATACAGCGCCCCATCTCGCCCGGCAATCAACTGACCCTGGAATTCTTTGGCCCAGACTGTTACGCCGCTGCCCTCCAGCAACTGCGGTTCAGTCGGCAACGACCTGCCTAGTTGGTTCAGTTGGCTCGGCGGCTGTAGCGTCGAGGGTTCGATAGCGGCCGGCGAGTCCAGTTTCGGAACCGGGTCATTCCGGCCACAGCTGGTTATGTCCATCAGCGCCACAGTCAAGAGGCAGGCCCGGACAGTCAACCAGAGCTCAGACTGCAGAATCGCATCGCACGCTCGTGATCGGCAGAATCTTTCGGCGTACATGGCTCCCCTCTTTCAAAGAATAACAAAGAAAAAACGGCTGGAGCGTATCCTCTTCAAACACATAACCCTGCCCTTGGAACTCCAGACCGACCTCACGGTGTCAAGGTCGAGTCTCGCTTACGACGGACCGCGGAACGTTTTGAGCTCCCACGGGCGGCCCCAGCAAATCATCTATAGGAACACCGGACGCGCCTTCATACGCCCACAGCTTCGCGTAGATTTTTTCAAAACTCGCACGGTTTGCGACGCGCAGTCCCAGGTTGTTCGCCATCCGTTCCGTCTGCAGAAATGGATGGTGTGTATAAATCCAAACGTGCCCTAGCTCATGCGCCAACGCAGCACGCAACTCATCATCGTCAAGCATTAGGAGGAACCCGAGTTCCATCGACAGTAAGAAGCGATCCTTATGTGTGTCCATCGGCTGGAGTGAAAACACGAGAGGATCATAGCTAACGACGACGATCTGGACCTCGTTAGGAATTGATAACTCGGCACGCAAGTGATTAACAATGTTCGAATCCTTGGCTACTGGACGGGCTAACAGAAAAACGAAAATAAAGAGCAGGGCAAGTTGCAAATGCTGCACACGCGGCGTGCTGACTGATCGCAGCCGCCGAGGCCATTCTCTCACCGAACTGCCGCAGTCGTTTTTCACAGTACAATTCCCAGGCCCTTCCATGGCGAACATACCGCCTGAAAGGCATCGTGGAAGATTTCCTTGTGAAGGCGCGCGCTACTTACCATCTTGTGTTTTCGCCAAATTAGCATTCACACTGTTTTGCTCGGCCGCGTCACCGCGTTCATCTGAAATTAACTCACTTTGCGGGCACTGATGTACCTACTTTGAGATAGTGTCCCGTCCTGTGCAGGAACAATCTTTTGTGCGAACGATGCAGGCGGTATACCGAAGATGAAACCAACCGCCTCTTTCCGACGTACAGGTTAAAGGAAGCCCAAACATCGCCTAAGCCTTTGCATTGAAGGGTTTTGAGCAATCGTGATACAAGGTCGTACGTTCATTTTAGAAATGATTCGATTGGATTATTCTCGAACGAATTAGGTTTCAAACGATGAAGCGATCGTTATTTGTCTGCGCCGTTCTGGCGCTGACTGCCTCTCCGGCCGTTCTTCAAACTAAAGCTGTTGTCCAATCCGGTGAGTCGCGTACAGCGGCCGCTTCGGCTGAGCCGGAGCAGTTTCAGGCGATGATCAAGACGTACTGCGCCGGGTGTCATAACTCTAAGTTGCCGAATCCTGCGGGCGGATTAGCTCTCGATACGTTAAATGTTCAGGCC
>QHXA01000758.1:603-3787 GCA_003222755.1 Acidobacteriota bacterium | reverse complement strand
CGAAACCCGGGTCACTTCGAACTCAGTGATGGTCGATCCGACGCTGGTGCGACCCGTCGCCACCCCTGGCGTTAACAAAGCAAAATCGGTAAAGAGACGGCCGCTGATCGGTAAGCTGTCGATTTGCCTTGTCTCAATAACGTTGCTGATCTCAGTCCGGGTTGGCTCGATTGCCGGCACCTGCGAAGTGACGTCCACAACTTCCCGGCGGCCTTGCACCGCCAGCGTCACGTCAAGCGTCGCTGTTTGTCCTACTCTCAGCTGAATGCCCGATTGAATATACGGTTCAAAACCGGTGTAAGTCACATTCAGTTCGTAAGGCCCCGGAGGGAGATTGGGAACAATGTAATATCCCGAAGCGTCTGAGGTCGACGTATATGTACGATTGTTGTCGAGGTTCCGGAGGCTTACAGTAGCATTCGCTACCACACTTCCGGTGGTATCTCGTACCGTTC
The DNA here is from genome assembly GCA_003222755.1 of Acidobacteriota bacterium. Lineage (GTDB taxonomy): Bacteria > Acidobacteriota > Terriglobia > 20CM-2-55-15 > 20CM-2-55-15 > 20CM-2-55-15. The sequence continues at coordinate 3,332 of QHXA01000758.1, read as the reverse complement.
CGTTCAACTGAGCAACGGCAGTGACAGCTTGAGCGAATGCAGAGTTCGCGAATAACATCAGAACCCCGCCGGTCAATAAAACGATTGTCAGGACAGCGAGCAACACGCGCTTCATATATTCATTTCCTCAGCGTTTTGAGAAACACGGGTTAACTTGGCTGAATACGACAGTGTTCGTATCGATGCCAATCGCAAGGTCGCGCACGTGGAAACGCGTAGCAGCTTTGTAATGCCCGCGGAAAGCGTTAGGCTATGTTTCCGCGCCCGGAAGAGAGTTATGCAGAAATTAGTCATTGTGCTGACCGGTGTAACACTGCTTACGCTTTTTCTCTGTCTTCCCGCATCACAAGCGCAAGCTGATTCAAAGGCGAAAGCTATCGAGAAATATCTGACGGAGAACTTCGGCACCCCAGGATACAAGACAACTTGGTACGACAGTATCAAAGGAATCTCCGTACAAGGAAACACGGTAATTGCGAACACGAATCTACTGACCGGCGACGCGCAAGCTAGCGATGTTTGCTTCGGCGTATCAGGTTACGTATTTTCCAGCCAAAACCGCAGCCTCGGACTGGAAAATGTCGAAGTTCGTGGGATAAAAGGGAACGCTCTGATGAGGAGAATTGGATTTCGGGGCAAGTGCTCCCGAACTGCCGACCATATTCGGCGAGAACAGACCCCCACACAACAATGAAGTTGCAGAAGTTCCTTGAGCGACTTGCCTATACGAACGCAACAGTCGCTCAGTGCACGATTGATTCTGCTCGCCTGTTACCTGGCGGCGAGAGGCGTGACAAAAATGGAACCAGAACGCTTGCTTCGCGAGGGAGGATGACGTGCTTTCTACAATGACTCTTCATGTCTTGCCGGGTGACGCGCAGGTTCAAGAGTTCGCGGAAAGCGGCATCGACGGCGAGATGCTCGTCTGCCGCGAGTGTCTGGTTGAAGGCGATCTGAGCGGCGCGGATCTACATGAGTTTTTCAAGAACCGAGCCGCTTTTATCAACTCCGGATATCACGAAGCTCGCGCCACTTACGATTCGCGCGTTGCATCGCAATTCAAATCGCTTCTACATTTGGCTGCCGATACAGAGGTGAACCTCTGGTTCGAATACGAGTTGTTCTGTTCGGTCAACATGTGGTTTTGCCTCGATCTGCTCGCAGACACCGCGGCCGATGTTTACCGTGTAGCGCCCGTTCATCTAAACGTAGAGCATCGCTGGGACGGTTTTGGCGGCGCGACAGGCGAGATTCTGCGCCGGTGTTTTGAATCCCGAACACGGCTCACGCGCGACGAGATCCGGCTGGGCGCCGATCTATGGCGAGCATATAAAGCCGGCGATCGGGATGCGCTCCGAAGACTTTCAGCCGCATCTTCACCCGCTTTTCCTTATTTGAAGGAAGTCTGCCAAGCGGCCATCGACAAAAACTCACGACCCGCCGAAGTAATTCGGCAAATCCAGGCGGGCGGCGCGTCAAATTTTGCTGAGATATTCCGGGAATTCCGGCATCGTGCCGGCGTGTACGGATTCGGCGATGGCCAAGTGAAGGCACTGATGGATGCGGCCCCACCCGCATCGGATGATCGGGAGCGAAATGGTTGAATTTTCGGCATTCTTGGAAAGGCTCGTGATTGCTTTGCCTTTCGCGGTCGGGATTTTCAGTGGTTCTTCATATCTCGATCACAGCACCGCGGCAAGGTGAAGAGTAGCCGGTATTGCGGTCACTTGCGTAGAATGTGCGAAATGTTACATCCTCAGGCGGAGTTCCAATTTTGACGTTTACTTTAAAAAGTGTCGTTCCGTGGGGACGCTCGTTTAAAGAGCATGTTCGCTCTGACGACGAGCGATTTGGAGAGCAGGATTCTGGGGTGTGCCGATGGTCCCGCAAGTTTTAACGCGGAAGCTACCCGCCGAGGAACACGCGTAATATCCTGTGATCCGCTTTACCGGTATAGCCGTCGTGAGATTCGTATGCAGATCAACGTGACTTATCCGCAGATGCTGGAGCAGACTCGCCAAAATCATCAAGACTTTGTTTGGACGGAGTTTGCGAATGCGGACGAAGTCGGTCGAGTCAGAATGGAAGCGATGGAGATCTTTCTTGGTGATTACGAAGTTGGTCTACAAGAGGGCCGGTATATCGACGCTGAGCTGCCTTCACTGCCCTTCCAAAGCAAATCATTCGATTTGGCCCTCTGTGCAAATTTTCTATTCCTCTATTCGGAGCAATTGAACGAGGTCTTTCACGTTCAAGGCATTTTGGAACTTCTACGCGTGGCGAAGGAGGTGAGAATCTTCCCGATAATGGCACTTGGCGGCGTCCGCTCAAATCATTTAATTCCAGTTAGCAAGCACCTGAGGAACTTGGGCCTCAATGTCACGATTGAAGAGGTCCCGTATGAATTTGTCCGCGGTTCCAATGCGATGATGCGGGTATCTGGGACTTGTACCGTGTGATGAAGTGCAATTCCGCCGATACTCACCTTCCTCCTCCTCAAGTTCGGCGCCGTCGCACTCAGTTCACAACAGGGATTAAAGATCGCGGACTTTGACTGAAACGCGCCGAACGTTTGCGCACGCCGATCCGGTGGGGCAATGCACTGTCTTTAACATCAAAGGAAACGACTATCGCCTAATAACGAGAATTGACTATGGCTTACAAACTGTCACGCTCAAACACTTCCTCACGCACAAGGAATACGACCGCGGCTCGTGGAAGAAAGACTG
>QHXA01000758.1:0-507 GCA_003222755.1 Acidobacteriota bacterium | reverse complement strand
CCAAGAGCGTCGAGCCTCTGCTCGATAAGGGTGAGCGCCGGACGCGCGAGGAAGAAGCGCTTTGCCGGTTGCTGCTCAGGCTCATTGAAGACTATCAGCAGGCACGTCGCGCGATTCCTCAGCTCACGCCGAACGATGCATTAGGGGCCCTACTGGAAGCTCGCAATCTTCGCCAAGTGGATCTCCTGCCGATCTTCGGTTCCCGTAGCAGGATCTCCGACGCCGTCAATGGCAAGCGCGAAATCAGCAAGGCTCATGCCCGTAAGCTAGCGGAATTCTTCAGTGTGTCGCCGGAATTGTTCATTTAGTCGTCGCTGTCGATCGAGATGCAAATACGAAACCCGGCCTTTCGAGCGCTTCAGAACTGTCCAAACTCCAGGGGCGTCTATGACCGCCCTACAGTAACCAGTGGTTTTTTTATCGGAATAATTCGACCACCGGTTTTCCGACGTAGCTCCCAACGCTGGGTATGTACTCGAAACCGCGGCCGAGGGGATCATCATGGCG
>QHXA01000776.1:412-2811 GCA_003222755.1 Acidobacteriota bacterium | reverse complement strand
GACCTGGGAAAAGGTCATTCGAAAGCTTCGGGCCGGCATGATGCCTCCTCCTGGCGCGACCCGGCCTGCGGCATCACAATTGGATGGGCTGGCGCAGTTTCTCGAGGCATCGCTTGACCGCACCGCGGCCGCCAGGCCCCGGCCCGGACGTACGACGATACATCGGCTGAACCGTGCCGAATATGCCAATGCGATTCGCGATCTTCTTGGCTTGGAAATTGACGGTGCCTCTCTCTTGCCCCCCGACGACGAGAGCAGCGGTTTCGACAACATTGCCGATGTCCTGACGATGTCGCCTTCACTGATGGAGCGTTATTTGTCGGCATCCTGGAACATCAGCCGGATCGCCGTCGGCAACCCAGAAATTTCACCCGTCACGTCTGTGTATCGCGTCCGGCCTGATCTCTCTCAAGACGAACACATTGACGGTCTGCCGCCGGGCACGCGTGGCGGAATTCTCATCCAACACAATTTCGCTCTCGATGGCGAATAGACCATCAAACTCCGCCTGTGGCGAAACACGTTCGCTCTGATGAGAGGCATGGAAGATCCGCACGATATCGAGATCGCAATGGACGGTGTCCGGTTGAAACTGGTCACAGCCGGCGGCCGGGAAGACTTTCTGAAGATGGCCGAAAACCCGGGAACTTTCGGAGCCGATCTCGATCAGCGGTTGACCGTGAGACTGCCGGTGAAGGCCGGCACGCATACCATCTGGGCAACGACGGTTCTAAAAAGCCACGCGGTGCGAGACGACATGATCAAGCCGTTCATTCGGACGACGATCGACGGCCTGGACATCATGGGAGATCCCTCTGTGGATCGCGTGACCATCGAAGGCCCCTTTAATGCAACCGGCGTCGATGATACAGCCTCTCGCCGAAAGATATTCATCTGCAAACCGGCAGCGCCGGCCGATGAAACCGCCTGCGCCAATCGCATCGTTTCGACGCTCGGCCGCCTGGCTTACCGCCGGCCGCTCGACAAAACAACACTCGGCACGTTGATGGACTTCTACGCGCGCGGTCGCGAACACAACGGCAGCTTCGAGCGGGGAATCGAATCCGCGCTTCAATTCGTTCTGGCGAGTCCGGAATTCCTGATTCGATTTGAGGCCGATCCGGCGGGTGTTGCTTCAAATTCGGTTTATCGCCTCGACGACCTCGCCATCGCGTCGCGGCTGTCGTTCTTTCTGTGGAGCAGTATCCCGGATGATCAACTCCTGACTCTGGCAACTCAGGGGAAGTTGAAAGATCCCGTGGTGCTGGAGCAGAAGGTCAAGCGAATGCTCGCGGATCCGGGATCCCGGTCACTGATTTCCAACTTTGCCGAGCAATGGTTGCATCTGCGCAACCTGAAGAACTCCGGGCCGGATCTGCAGGTGTTTCCCGATTTCGACGACAACTTGCGCCAGGCGATGAAAGAAGAAACGACACTCTTCTTCGAGAGCATCATGCGCGAAGATCGCAGTGTCGTGGATCTGCTGAATGCCGATTACACGTTCGTAAATGAACGGCTCGCCCGGCACTACGGAATTCCCAATGTATACGGAAGCCAGTTCCGGCGCGTGAAGGTTCCGAATGGCGAACGCCGAGGGCTATTGGGCCAAGGGAGCATTTTGACCGTGACGTCATATCCCAACCGGACATCCCCCGTCGAGCGCGGTAAGTGGATTCTAACGAATCTGCTCGGCGTGCCCCCTCAGCCACCGCCGCCGAATGTCCCTCCGCTTCAGGAAACGTCCAGCGACGGCCGGGTACTTTCTTTGCGCGAGCGAATGGAGAAGCACCGGGCGAATCCGGTGTGCGCGGGCTGTCACCGGCAAATGGATCCGATCGGCTTCGCGCTTGAAAACTTTGACGGGGTTGGCCATTGGAGAAACAATGAAGACGGAGCAAAGATCGATGCCTCCGGCACTCTCTTCAACGGGGCCAGCATCGACGGGCCCCTTGGCCTGCGGCAAGCGCTGGTCCGGCAGCCGGAAATCTTCGTAGGAGTTATGACGGAAAAAATGCTGACTTATGCGCTCGGCCGCGGTATCGAATACTACGATATGCCGGCAGTTCGAAAAATCGTGCGTGATGCCAGAAAAATGGATTACCGGTTCTCCTCGATCGTCTTGGGAATCGTCCGGAGCGCGCCGTTTCAGATGAAGGAGGCTAAATGAGCTTTATCACTAAGAAGCACCTGTCGCGCAGAACGTTTCTGCGGGGGATCGGCGTGACGCTGTCGCTGCCGCTGCTGGAATCCATGGTGCCTGCGCAAACACCGCTCGCGAAAACCGTGGCCAATCCGAGAATGCGCCTCGGCCTTTGCTTCATGCCACATGGAGCAGTAATGTCCCAGTGGACACCTGCCGAAGAAGGCGCGCTGAAGCTCTCGCCGATACTCGCGCCGCT
>QHXA01000776.1:0-393 GCA_003222755.1 Acidobacteriota bacterium | reverse complement strand
AATTTGGCCCACAAAATGGCCGGACCTCAGGGACCGGGCGATAATGGTGGCGACCACACACGCTGCCCGGCGGTCTATCTCAATGGCGTTCACCCCAAGCGCACCGATGGCGCCGATATTCTCGCGGGCAGGACGATCGATCAGATTGCCGCGCAGAAAATCGGGCAGAACACACTACTTCCGTCGATGGAACTTGCAATCGAGGATTACAGCGGATTGGTGGGTTCCTGCGACGTCGGCTTCAGCTGCACCTATATGAACACGATCTCCTGGCGCACGCCGACGACGCCGATGCCGATGGAAATCAACCCACGGGTGGTGTTTGACCGCATGTTCGGCGATGGCGCAACCGCTGAGCAGAGACTTCGGCGCATTGAAACCCAGCGCAGCATT
>QHXA01000007.1:27117-29116 GCA_003222755.1 Acidobacteriota bacterium | reverse complement strand
GAAATATCGGCCTAACACGCGGCTGTGGCACTGCCGCGGCGGCAACGGCCCGCTGTTGTTCCGCGGATAGGCCCTCCAGCGTCTCTTTCGCGAGTTCTTCCTCGAGCAATGCCGTTGCGAGCCGGATCTCCTCGACAACCTCGCGGGCCGCCGCTGAAGAATCCAGTTCCTTCTCCACCTGCGCCCGTTCTGCGTCATTGAGTTCGCCCAGCACATAGGCGGTCCATTTCGGATCGTCAGGGTTGAAATTCATTGGATCCTCCTTTTTGGAGATTCCGCGACCAGTTCCTTGCGCAGTGTTTTGATGGCGGTGTGGATTAAGAAGCCGACATTCGTCACGGACAAATGAGTGATTTCGCTGATTTCCTTATAACTGAGGTCGGATTGAAACTTGAGCCGCAGGACTTCGCGTTGATTTTTCGGCAGGGTCTCCATGATTCGAAGCACGTGAGACATTCTTTCCTCGTGCTCGAGCGACGCGCCGGGTGGTTGGTGCGGCGTCGGCAGAACCTCGGGATCTGTGAGAGGGCTCATGCGATTCTCCTTCTTCCGAACATCAAACGCTAAGTTACGGCAGACTGTGAATAGCCATTGGGCCAGATAGTTTCCGACCTGCGCGGGCTGTTCTTTGCACAAACGAAGAAATGTTTCCTGAACGACCTCACGCGCGCATTCGACGTCGCCGAGAATCCAGGTGGCGTAGCGGACAAGGTGGCTTTCGTACCGGTCCATCGCGGCCACGATCCATGTGGACTTCGTCGCGTCTTCCATCCGAGCCTCACCTCTAGTAACGTCCGAAAAGCACGTTTATTAGACATGCGGAATGATCCTTTTGTTCACTGGTTCCACGCGCTGGAACAGCGCCACCTGGCAAAGCTGAATTTTTCGGAAATCCGAAAGGCTGTTCAGGCGCTCTCGTCGACGTATGTCGAACGGCGGGAACGCATCGAATCGGGATCTGTTTTCAGCGGCGCCGGGAAGCGGGCGGCCTTCGCGATGTACTTCGGTCCGCTTCATTTTCTTCTCGTCCGCGAGATTGTGCGTGCGCTCAACGCTGCGGTCCCGAGCGATGGCGTGATCCTGGATCTCGGTTGCGGCACCGGAGTCGCGGGCGCTGCTTGGGCGCTGGAATCGGAGCCGTCGCCGCGCGTAATCGGCGTGGATCGAAACGGCTGGGCCCTTCAAGAATGCAAGTGGACGTACCAGCAGTTACGCATTCGCGGTACGCCAAAGGCCTGCGACATTCGTACTCTGCGAATTCCGGCGCGTACTGCAGTCATGGCGGCTTTCACCATCAATGAACTGGATCCCGCAGCGCGCGACCGGTTTCGACGCGACTTCATCAAAGTCGCTCGGAATGGAGCGCCCGTATTGGTTATCGAACCGATTGCCCGCCGTTTGACATCATGGTGGGACCATTGGTCGCATGATTGGAAGGCAGCCGGCGGCCGTGACGATGAGTGGCGGTTCCGCGTGCATCTTCCCGAACGGCTGGCCCTGATGGACAAAGCAGCCGGACTGGATCACCGGGAGCTCACGGGCCGGTCGCTGTGGTTGCCTGCTCTAGCGTGATAGAATCCCGCGATGGTCTGTCCTAATTGCGGCGCACAGAACGACGATCGGGCAATGTACTGCCAAGTCTGCGGGACGGTACTCCAGCCCAAGCCATCCGGGACCCCGCTGCCGCATGCTGGATCGTACGCAGGTTTTTGGGTTCGCTTTGTCGCGATGATCGTTGACGCTGTGATTCTTGCTGTAGCCGGCGGGCTCATCTCTGCAGCCGCGTTCGGTGCGGGCTTGGCGCTTTCGTTATTTCTGCCTTGGCTCTATGAAGCGTTTATGCTGAGCTCGGAATGGCAGGCGACGGTCGGCAAGCGTGCGATGTCGATTATGGTGACCGGCGTTGATGGCAGCCGGATTTCATTCGCGCGGGCCACTGGCAGGCACTTCGCAAAATACATCTCCGCTTTCATTCTTTGCATCGGATTCATTATCGCAG
>QHXA01000007.1:12151-27053 GCA_003222755.1 Acidobacteriota bacterium | reverse complement strand
CGGTTGTCGTCAAGCTGTAGGCAGAGGGCGGTCACAGACCGCCCCTACAGTAAGGCCGCAAACCACCGCGGAACCTACATTAGACGGAAATCTTCCACGGAATCCACAGGCGGGCCGTGGGCGCAGCCAGTTCCGACATCGTAAAGTACTGCAAAAGCAAGGTGGGCCTTGATTGTAATTGGCAATCCTGTTGCGTTATCGCTCTGTGGTTAATTTGGGAGGTAACAAAAAAATGGACTGGCTTAAATCTAAAACAACGGTAATCGCAGGCAGCTGCCTGGCACTCGTCGGACTTCAGGGCTACGGGCTCATGTCCATGCGCAACACAATGGACGATCGAGTCAATTCAATCCAGCGCGACCTTCAGACAATGCGCACGCAGGAGAGCTCGAAGGTGACGCAGCTCGCATCGGATCTCGACGTCGTCACAAAGCGAATGGGCATCACTACACAAGAGCTGCAACAGGCGCGCTCTGTAGCGGAACGATTAAAGCAGGAGAATGCTCAAGCCACACAGCGCTTGCGACAGGAGTTGGCTGGAAAGGCGGATTCGCAGGCCGTCAACCAGTTTCGTGAGGAGGCTACCAACAAGCTGACCGAAGTTCAGCAGGAAGCGACCACGAAGATCGCCGGCGTTTCCGGTGAGGTTGAGGGCGTCCGTACGGATCTCAACGCGACGCTCGAAGATCTGGCGAACAGCAAGCGCGACATTAACACGCTAATCGCGCACAACTCGACGGAACTGGCAGAGCTGCGGCGTCGCGGTGAGCGAGACTATGTTGAGTTCGATATCAAGAAGACCAACAAGTTCGAACACATCGGCGACGTACTGGTTCAACTAAAGAAGACGGATATAAAGCGCCAGAAATTCGATGTCGTCATCAATTCCGACGACAGCAGCATCACGAAAAAAGACCGGACGGCAAACGAGCCGGTCACTATTCTCGTTGGCCGCGATCGTCTGCGATATGAATTCGTCGTTAATTACGTCGACAAGGATAGGATTCGCGGATATCTCAGCACCCCCAAGGACAAGCTGCTCGCTGCCGAAGCCCCACGACATCAGTGACCTAGACCTTTGTGCCTTGTACCTTGGTGCCTTCGTGGTTGACAACGCGAAGACACCAGGACACAAAGGCACAGAGGAGAATAGAGATTATGCGTCTGATGTGTGCCATTGTCCTTGTTGTCGGAATGTCGTTGCCCGTCGAAGCACAGGAAGACCGAGGATGGTCGCTTCACGGCAGCTTTACTGGAAGCGTGAATGCTGATGGTGCCGTTACCAAAGCGGAGCCGGTGCTGGGTTACGCCTTTAACAATCATTTTTCCACGTATGCTGGCGTCCCCTTCTATTTCGTAAACCTGTCGTCGAGCGCGACATCGACTACAACGTCGACGGCCGGCGGCTCCATGAATGGGCTCGGGAACGCTTTTCTTGGTTTGCGCGCCGGCATCAACAGCGAATCGGTAAGTTACACGTCCAGTCTAGAAGTCTCGGCGCCCACTGGTGACAAGAGCCGCGGCTTCAGCACAGGCCGCGTTACTGCGGATTGGACAAACCGCTTCAGTCGTAAGTTTTCGTCCGTGACGCCGTTCGGAAGTCTTGGTATCGCCAATACGGTCTCCGATACGGCATTCTTCGTGCGGCCATTCAGTTCTCTCGGTCTCGTCGGTCACTTTGAGGGAGGCGCGACGTACGACGTCTCCCCTGTTGTGCGGCTGGGCGCTTCCGCCTACGCCGTGCGCGGCTCGGGGCAGCAGCGAATTATCAGTAAAGTGATCAAGCGCGAGACAACAATATCGTCTTCGGGTTCCTCAGGGGCCACCAGGAATCGTGTTTTTGAAACCCAGACGGAAACGGTTTCTCAGGCGGATATCGTCAACGATCATGGCTTTTCCACATGGTTGGGAATAAGTCCGAAGCCTGAGGTGGATTTTCACGCCGGCTACAGCCGGAGCGTGAATTACGACTTCAATACGCTGTTCTTTGGAGTCGGCTTCCATGTCGGTAAGTAAATCAAGGAGGGTAGTATGAAAAGATTCATCACGTTCGCATTTACACTGAGTTTTGCTTTGTATCTGAGCAGTGTCGCCACCTACGCGCAGGTTCGAAACGGACGCGGGCCTGTTGTCAGTAGCGGAGCGGAGCGGCAGGGCCATGCGCCAGACATCAATCACGGCCAAGAACATGGTAAAGATGCAGTTCACGATGCGGACCATTCCACGAAAGAATCGAAGCAAGCGCATCGCGATGCCAAGCTCGAGAATCGTATTGAACACGATCCGGAGCTCAAAGCAAGACTGACCAGCATGCTTCCGGCCGGCATGGACCTGAAGACTGCAGCAAGCGGATTCAAGAATAAAGGGCAGTTCATCGCGGCTCTCCACGTGTGCAAAAATTTAGATATCCCGTTCGCCGACCTGAAAGCCAAAATGATTGGCCCGCCCACGGAGTCGCTCGGGGACGCCATTCACGTACTGAAGCCAACCTTGTCCCAGCCCGAGGTTAAGAAAGAAGCCGAGAAGGCCGAAACAGAGGCGAAAGAGACCGAAAAGCCCAAGCCCGTCAGCTAAACGTCCGCACCGCGAAGCGGTGCACGGAAGGTAGCCAGGGGTACGCGCTTTTTGCGTACCCCTGGTGTTTGAGACGCACCAAGCCTCGCACGCCGGCAGGCGTGCGAGGACTCCTCGACACCCCTTTCAGGGTGCGCATTCCAGAGTTGTTGATATATAACCAGGGGTACGCAAAAAGCGCGTACCCCTGGCTAATTTCCCAGCACCGCTCCGCGGTGCGAATGCCCAAACTCTAACGAGCCGTTTCCCTTTCCGGCTACTGGCGTGCAGCTAGATCGGTGGGAGGGGAAGATATGCTTTGGACAATCTTTGTAATCCTTTTAGTTCTGTGGCTGCTTGGGATGGTCTCCGCGTACACATTGGGGGGCTTTATTCACCTATTGCTGGTACTCGCGGTGGTTGCGCTTCTCGTTCAGTTAATTACCGGACGGCAGCCGTTGTGACGTAGGCCGACAGGATGAAGGATAGCGTTATCAGCAGCAGAAGCAGGGGAACCAGCTGAGGAGGGTATCCACAGTCTTCTGTGGCACGCATAATCCGCTTGAGAGCCGTGTACATGTGTTCATCCAGGTCGCGGCTCATGCGGCGGAAGTATGCGGAGCACCTCAGCAGCCCCACCACTGAGACAACGATAAGGATCTTGGAAAGAATCAGCACAAGGTCCAAGATCCTACGACACTGCGAAACCCACGTCAATCCTGCATTTGGGGGTAAGCATGCCCGAAAAGAAAACGGTCGAACGAGCCCGAAACGCTAAGCGCGAAGGCAAGGCGCCCACCACGCAAGCTGGAGAGTTCGTTCATGAAGAGATGGAACACATTCGCCGAGGCCAGCATGGTGCGCGTTCTACGAAGCAGGCGATTGCGATCGGCTTGTCGAAGGCCAGGCGCTCAGGCGTCAAGCTGAGTCCGCCGAAGAAAGGGAAAGCGTCGGCGCGCACTCGGAAGCAGGCCCAGCGCGATCTTTCGCGAGCGAAATCGGGACGCAAAGCATCGCCAGCGCGATCGCGGGCGAGATCGCGCGCCCTAAAGCGCGAAGGCCGTAGCGCCGCTTCTCGCTCAGCACTGTCGCGGCAAGCTCGGACAGCGCGGCGAAAGCGGTAGCTCACGCGCCAACCGGAAAATCGAATTCAGCCCACAAGAACGTGTGGTCAGAAGCTCGGGGTCCGCGGCGTGGTTCGATATCAACATCTACCTGTCTGCACTTCTCGGCGAGCGGCCGTGTCGCAAGGATGTGATCGAGCCGCCAGCCTTTGTTGTTCTCGAGCGAGCTGGGGCGAAGATAATCCCAGAATGTGAACAGCTGCTTGTGGGGATAAAGATAGCGAAAAACGTCAACAAATCCCCAAGAGACAGCATCTTTGTAGGCGTTACGCACACTCTCGTGAAAGCAAACGTGCCTCAGATGTTTCTCAGGGCTGTGCACGTCAATTGGTTCTGGCGCGACATTCATATCGCCGCACCAGAGTGCGGGTCGATCGATTGAGAGGTGCTGCGCAAAATACTTCTTGAGACGGGCGTACCACCTCAGCTTGTATGTATGTTGCGGAGTGCCGACCTTGTAGCCATTCGGCACGTATGTATTGATGATCGGAAGGCCCGCAACGACGGTCCGCATGAGGCGCACATCGTCAATTTCCGGAAGCTGATCATCGAATCCATAAAACACCGCGTCGGGCGCAACTCGCGTCAACACGGCTACACCGTTGTATGACTTCATGCCGCGATAGTGCAGATGGTATCCGGTCGAGTGCAGAACCAATGCAGGAAATTTTTCATCCTGGCATTTGGTTTCCTGAATACAAAGCACGTCCGGCTTATGTTTCTCCAGCCACGCGATGATGGTGTCGAGGCGGATTCGGATGGAATTCACGTTGTACGTAGCAATTTTCATTACGAGTCGTCAATCCTAGTAGGGAGGAAATATGGCTGAAAATTCGAGTAGTAGTGTGGCTTCCGTCGCCATCGTCGTCATTATCCTGCTTGCAATCTTTGCTTTCTACTTCCTTTTCGCGCGCGGTGTGCACGCCAAACGGGACATCAATATTGATATCAAGGGTCCTGGCCAACAGATGCCAATCGACAAACGATAGGAGCTGGTGTGTCTAAGAAAGTACCAATCAGGCGCACCAGGATTGCCGAAGATTACGCTAAGAAAGTCCGGGTCGAGCCGCCCAAACAGACCCGCCAAGAGGATCCGAGAACGAAGCGACTACGAGGCAAGCCGGCTGGCGCCCATGATCACGGTCCTCCGCAACAGAACCGAAACCGGAAACCGTAGGGACAAGGGGTCTGACCCCAGGGCGACCTCAAAACCGGAACTTGGAATGGCCACAACAAGGCACAAAAATCACAAAAGTTGGGCGTTCTTTTGTGCTTCTTGTGCCTTTTTTGGCCATTTTCCCTCGGCGATGTATCCCGGGGCTCTGACCCACAGACGGATTGCGCCCCTGTGGTAGTATCGGCCGCATGAATCCGATCACTATTCTCCTTGCCGCATTAGGCGCTGTCACTGCGGTGTTCCTTACAGGTTGGGCGCGCGCGATGAAAGCGTTGCGCCCCCGGTTTCCGTCGCCGCTCGAAACTGGAGTTGGCTTCATTACAAATTTCTTCGACACACTCGGCATCGGTTCCTACGCCACAACGACTACGTTGTTTCGGCTAATGCGGATGGTCGATGATCGCGTGATCCCCGGCACGTTGAATATCGGCCACACGGTACCAACCGTCGTCCAGACGTTCATCTACACAACGATCATTCCAGTCGATCCGCTAACTTTGTTTTCAATGATCGGAGCATCGATTGCCGGCGCATGGCTCGGCGCAGGAATTGTGGCGCGCTGGCCGAAGCGCAACGTTCAAATCGGGATGGGTATTGCCTTACTTGCTGTCTTGGCGTCGGCGGCGCGAGACTGATGATCGCCATTGTTGTGAATTTTATGCTCGGTGCATTGATGACCCTGGGCATCGGCCTTTACGCTCCGTGCATGATTCTCGTCAGCCTCCTGGGTATGAACCCGAAAGCGGCATTTCCAATCATGATGGGTTCTTGCGCTTTCCTGATGCCGGTCGGCAGCATTCGTTTCATTCGCGAGCAGAGCTATAGTCTGCGCGCGGCATTGGGGCTTCTCGTGGGCGGAATTCCGGGCGTTCTCCTTGCCGCCTACATCATCAAAGAGCTTCCGCTCGATACCGTTCGTTGGCTGGTAATTGCCGTTGTCATCTATACATCCGTTTCCATGCTTTGGTCTGCGTTCTCGGATCGAGCCACGGCAACAGCAGAGCCAGCTGTAGGAGTGCGTCTTTGACCGGCTCTGCAGTTTTTCTGTGGTATTCTGCGCGCTAACAGGAGACCCATGGGACATCTATTTTCAAGAAAACCAGTCAAGCTTCTGCTGGAGGAAATGGAAGGCGAGAACCGGCTCCGTCGTATTCTTGGGCCGATCCAACTGAGTTCACTCGGCATTGGAGCGATTATCGGAACCGGTATTTTCGTGTTGACCGGTGTCGCGGCGCACGATAAGACCGGTCCCGCTTTGATGTTGTCGTTCGTAGTTGCGGGCCTGGGGTGCATTTTCGCTGCGCTGTGTTATGCGGAGTTTGCCTCAATGGTGCCCGTCGCAGGCTCTGCTTACACCTACGCATATGCCACCCTGGGCGAGCTGTTTGCGTGGATCGTGGGATGGGATCTTATTCTGGAATATGCCGTGGGCTCTGCGACCGTGGCGCACGGTTGGTCACATTACTTCCAAGATTTCATCGGAATCTTTGGTGTGAAGTTGCCGCTAGCTCTGACGAATGCTCCATTTGATTTTGATCCGGCCAGCGGTCTTCTGACCTCCACGGGAACCGTAATCGATTTTCCAGCTCTCGTCATTACGGGCATCATCGCATCGATTCTGGTGATCGGAATCCGTGAAAGCGCTTCATTTAATGCGGTGATGGTCGGGATAAAGCTCGCGATCGTTCTTGTCGTTATCGTCCTCGGTGCGATGTACATCGATCCTCGCAACTGGCATCCTTTCGCGCCGTATGGCCTGAGTGGCGTGAGCTTCTTTGGAAGAACGCTCATGGGACAGACCGGAAAAGCCGGTGAGCCGCTCGGTATGCTCGCCGGAGCCGCGACGATCTTTTTCGCGTATATCGGATTCGATTCCGTTTCGACTCACGCCGAAGAGGCGCGGAACCCCAGGCGAGATGTGCCGATCGGTATTATCAGTTCGCTGGCCATCTGCACCGTCCTTTACATTGCCGTTTCAGCCGTAATCACTGGAATGGTTCCATACGGCAAGATCGAAATCGATGCTCCAATCTCAAAGGCGTTCGCTCAAGTGGGCCTGCCGTGGGCACAATTTCTGATTTCACTTGGCGCGCTGACCGGTATCACTTCCGTTCTTCTCGTCCTGATGCTGAGCCAGCCGCGAGTGATGCTCGCGATGGCGAGAGATCGGTTGATCCCTCAAAGCTTTTTCGGCGCGGTTCATCCGAAATTTCGCACGCCTTGGAAGTCGACCATTCTGACGGGAATATTCGTTGGAACTATGGCGTCGTTCTTGCCGCTTCGAATTCTTGCAGAACTTGTAAATATCGGTACGCTCCTCGCATTCGTGATCGTTTGCACAGCGGTTTTGATCATGCGGCGGACGAATCCGGATCTGCCGCGTCCATTCCGGGCGCCGCTGTTTCCGTTCGTGCCGATTGCCGGCATAGCGATCTGCCTGTTGCTCATGTTCTCGCTGCCTGTTGAAAACTGGTACCGGCTGATCATCTGGCTTCTGATCGGCTTCATGATCTATTTCACATACGGAAAGAAGCACAGCGCGCTGCGGCAAATGAATAGAGTGAAAGTGGCTAGATAGAGATACCGGGCCGGTCTTTCACAGTTCGCGCACATCGAAAGAGGAAATATAAACCAACGATCTGGATCAGATGGTATACATCGTTATGGTTGAAGTTTGTCAGGCGAGGGAATCCGCTCTGCTGAACAGCCGCTCCTACTAACGTCACTGCGATACCCAAGACCAGCCACGCCACCGTTCCGTCTTTCCGTTTGATGTATGCCGCATGAATTCCAGCCGTCATGAAGGCGCCCGAAGCCCCCGCCGAAAAAATCGTAAGATTCCACAACGCGCGAAGAGTTCCTGCGGTTAGATACGTGCCCAAACCGTGGTATGTTCCACCTGAGGCTGCCGCTACCCCGGAGCCGACAAAAGCGGCGCACCAGAACCATGCGGAAACTCGGTTTCGGGGGCCGATGCGATGGGCTAACGAGACGGCAAACCCGAAGCTCACCGCGGCCAGCGCGTAGTCGGTGAGCATGGTAACGGGTTCGGTGATCTGCATCGCGTTGCGGCGGCCGCAACGTATTGTCGCTGAAATTTAGGAGGAAACAAATGACGTATTACGGAGCGAGAGAGCTGGCTGAGAGTTTTCGTACTGTTCGCAAAAACACAATTCAGGTCGCACAAGATATTCCTGAAGACAAGTACAGTTTTGCGGCGGTCCGTGATGTCCGCACAGTGGAAAAGCTGCTGACGCATATCGCGCTGGCGAACAGGTTTCAATACAGACTCCACGCCATCGAAAAGCGAACCACGATGGAGGGGTTTAATTTTCCGGCACTGTTACAAGAATTGATCGCCGAAGAGGCGAAGCCGCGCACGAAGGCGGAGGTGATCGAGTTGTTGAAGACCGAAGGCGAAAAGTGGGCGAATTTTGTGGAGGAGGTTTCAGAAGATTTCCTGGCTCAGACTATCACGATGCCGGCGGGCGGCTCCCCCACGCAGAGAACCCGCTTCGATATGATCATGTCCGTCAAAGAGCATGAAATGCATCATCGCGGTCAACTGATGCTGATCGAGCGTATGTTAGGCATCGTTCCCCACCTCACCCGCCAAATGCAACAGCGGATGGCGCAGGTTCAGCCGCAAGCGCAGGCCAGACCGTAAACTCCAGTGTAGCGGCGGTCTCTGACCGCCGTTACAGTCGGACTCGGAGTTCCACGTCGAAATACTCCGGCTCGTTGCCCACTTTCCACTTAATGTTGCAGCCGATGCTGGGTTTCTGAGTTAAGGAGGGACTCCGGCCTTCCAATACGGCGTCTGCTGCGGCTCGAAGATCCGAACCGCTCACGGGAATCTGATTGCCGGGCCGGCTGTCGTCGAATTGACCGCGGTAGACGAGCTTCTGATCGCGGTCGAATAGAAAGAAGTCCGGAGTGCACGCCGCGCGGAACGCTTTCGCGACCTCTTGGGAGTCGTCGACGAGATACGGGAAGGTGTAACCGGCCTTGGAAATTTCATCTTTCATGCCCTCGGGACTGTCATCCGGAAACGCGATGCTGTCGTTCGAATTGATGGCGACGATCCGCAACCCCTTCGCCTGATACTCGCGCGCAAACCGTGCGAACTCATTTCGAACGTGCCGTACGAATGGGCAGTGCGGGCAAATAAATACAACCAACAAGCCGGGCGCACCGCGGAACTGACCGGAGGATATTCGTGCACCGTCTACAGCGGGCAACTGGAACGAAGGCAGCGGCGTTGCAATTTCAAGCATCGTCGATGGCGTTGCTGACATGCAGGAGCTCCTGGTTGGGATTTCAGGACGGAGGAAAAACTCCTGAAACCCTTTCGATTTACCGAAATCGTTCGCGGAGTTTTTCCTCCGTCCTGAAATTCAGTTTACAACAGCTAACGCCAGCGGATCAGGCTCAACAGATTCGAATAGTCATCGGTCCAGGGCTGGAAACCGGCCGGGCGTACAACTGCCCTCCAACCCGGTAGAGCCGACAACGCCCGCAGATCCTCAGGCCTGTGCGCCGCGACCACATGATTTGCGCTGCTCTTGCCGAGCCTTCGCAGGTCACCCGCATCATCAAAACGCGAGAACGCAATTAGTCCAGCATCCAGAACCAACGCGGAGACCAGCTTTTCAATATTCAAATATCGATTTGAAACGTGGAACAGCAAGACGCCGTCTGGTTTGAGTTTGTCCAGATACATTTTCAATGCTTCACGCGAGACGAGGTGGGTTGGGACAGAGTCCGAACTGAAGGCATCAAGCAGCAGCAGATCCATCGAGCCGTCCGGCTCGTGCGCAAGCTGAAGCCGCCCGTCGCCAATGATGACGTTGCAGTTGGAGCCGCATCGCGAAATAAACGTAAAGTATTGCCGCGCAATCGACTCCACCGAAGGATCGATTTCGTAAAACGTGACGTGATGCGTCGCATCCGCATACGAACTCATCGTTCCCGCACCCAAACCAAGAACGCCGAACCGCTGTGGCTTGCCCCGTTCTCGCATCATCTGGATCACATCGCTGACCGAACCGCCCGGGAAATAGTACGAAAGCGGCTGCCCGGCGCGCGTGAGATCCGTGCTTTCGATGCCGTGGATGGTGTCGCCGTGAAGCAGCTTGCGAAGGTGTGCCTCCGAATCATCAAGCACTTTTTTCACACCAAAGAAGTTGCGTGTGGCGTAGATGCGGTTCGCACCTTCGATGTAGCCCGGAAGGATGAAAGCATAGGCAAGCATCAGTACCGCAAACGACCAGGCGAATCGCTGAGAATATTTGCGCAGCTTGTATCCGGCAAATACAAGCGCCGTGTGCGCGAACGCAACGGCTTCCGTGTTGGAGTCGAGACGGGTCGCGCGAAAGACGATCCACGTTATGAATACCGCTACTGCGAGTGCGGCGGGAATCAGTAAGTCGGATTTCTTGAACTTGCCGCCACGAAAGAAAGGCAGCATCGCAACTAGCAACGGATATTCGAACACAGTATTGAAAATGGCCGGCGCAATGGTCGCCGTAAAAATGCCGCCCAGCACGCCCCCTAAGGCAACCCAAAAATAAAACTGAGTTAAATGCTGCGGCTCCGGCCGGCTGTCCGCTAGCCGCGTGTGACACGCCAGGGCCCCGACGAATAACAGCAGAAGGTGTCCACCGATAACGATCCAATTCAATCCTGGCGGAGCCACAATTTCCGCGGCGACAAGCGGGAAGAGGGCGAGCAAGATGACCGGCATCACCCGTGTCACGCCTGCCGAGGAGGCGCGAAAGCGTCGCGCGAAGGCAAAGATGAATGTCAGGATGTACAGTACGAGCGGAACGAGCCATAGAAAAGGTACGGACCCGACGTTCGCTGCGATGTGATTCGTTATGGCTAGCATCAATGCGGACGGCACGAATGCTGCGGCCATCCAGTAGAGCCGCACTTTTCCAATTGTCTCCCTACTGTAGGGGCGGTCTATGACCGCCCAACGGCGCTCATAGAGCGCCGCTACAGTTAGGCCAAACATGACCAACAACGCCACATACCCCGCAAACCACAATCGGCTTTGAGTTGCCACGCCGATGCGAGGCTCAAGGACAAACGGGTAAGCAATCAACGCGATCAAGCTTCCCGTATTGCTGGCGGAGTAGAGAAAGTAAGGGTCGGATGACGCGAGGTGTGTGGTTCGAGAGAACCAATTCTGCAGAAGCGGTGCCGTCGTGGACACGACAAAGAATGGAATCGCGGTGGACGAAATCAATACCGCTAACAGCTGCGGCAATGGGTGCAAAGAGAACGAATCTGACGACACCACGCCGAACTGAATTGGAAGAAATGCGAGGGGCAACAAAAGGACAACAGCGTGCCCGGCGATCTGCTTCCTTACATCGGCTACGCGCGAGAGCAGGTGCGCGTACACGTAACCCAAGAGAAGCATGAATTGGAAAAATAGAACGCACGTCGTCCATAAGGCCGCGGCTCCGCCAACGTAGGGAAGGAGCATCTTGCCAACCATTGGCTGGCACATGAAAAGAAGGAAGGCGCTGAGAAAAAGCGTCGCAGCAAGGATGGGCAAGGAAATTTTTAAATTGGACGAATCCTGCATCTCAAATCCGAAATCCGAAACTTCTAATTGGGCTGGTGGCAGGCCCCACAAGAGTCCAATCTGATATCTCGGATTTCGGATTTGAAATGCAGGATTCGTCCAATTTCAAATTGCCCTGACCTATTGATGGAATTTTCCGACGAGAATGGCTTTTCCCAGAACGTGCCCATCCATCGCGTTGACCACAGCATTACGCGTGTCGGCCGCCTGTTGAGGCGCACCCTGCGGTACGTCCAGCTTCATATCGAGCGCATACAGCTCGAATGTGTAGTGATGGTATGGGCCTGCAGGAGCTCCCGGACCCATGTAAGCATTGCTACGCAGACTAACCTGGCGGGTACCATCGGGCAGTTCGCCTTCCTTAAAACCTTCAGGCAGGCCGGTCGACGTTCCCGGAATATTCCAGACCAACCAATGCGTGACGTCCATTTTCGAACTCTTGTTGAGAACCGGCTCGGGATCATGCATCAGGAGAACGAACGTCTGTGTTCCCATCGGAACTTGCGACCATTTGAGTTCCGGCGACACAGCCATTGGGCCCGCCTTCTGCGTGTACTTGTCGGGAATCACGCTTCCGTCTTCGAATGCCGTTGTCGTCATGAGAAGCGGAGGTGTCTGAGGACCGCGTCCGCCGCCACCTCGTCCCTGGCCGCCACCGCCGCCGCGCGCATCCCCGCCGCCGCGGCCCTGACCTCCGCCTTGAGCCATGATGGGAGAGCACAGAGTTATCAAGGCTACCAAAACAAACATGACTGTGATTACTCGCACCACTTTGCTTTGCATGGTTTATTCTCCTCACCAAAAAAGTTTCGCAACAGAAATTCTACTTAATCTCTAAACACCGCAGCAATTGACGAAGTGTGTGGAAGGGAGACGTCAAAGTCGCCGCTGAAGGGGAATGGCCACAAGAAGGCACAAGAAGCACAAAAAAAATTGAAATGCTTTTTGTGATTTTTGTGCCTTTTTGTGGCAATTCCAAGTTGCGGTTTCGACTTTTGACGGGGCCCCGGGGAGGACCATATTGACTCCTTCCAGAGCGCACCATAGAATTTCGCAACCACGCACATGCTAGCCAATTGGGTGCCGTATCTGTTGAGTATTCTGCGTATCGTTGCCGCGCTGCTTTTCTTTGAGCACGGGACTCAGAAACTCTTTGGCTTTCCACCCGGCCAGCCGTACACGGGTTTTCCCAATTTCTCGATGCTGGGAATCGCCGGAATGTTAGAGGTCGTAGGGGGGTTGTTGCTTCTTGTCGGCCTCTTTACTCGTATCACAGCATTCATCGTTTGCGGTGAAATGGCCGTCGCCTACTTTCGTGCCCACCTTCCCCGAAGTTTTTTTCCGATTAATAATTTCGGAGAAATCACAGTCATGCTTTGCTTCTTCTTCCTTTACCTCGTCGCAGCGGGTCCCGGTCCGTGGAGCCTGGATCACGCGTTATCGCGGTCGAAGACTCGCGAGAAGACGCGGGATCTGAGGAGGACAACGGCCTAGGTGTGTTCATTCATCCCAGCCGCGCGCTCCGAGTCTGGCAACTCGGCCAATAAATTATTTTTGGTTCAGACTCGCCAGAATTTGCTGCGCGGCGGCGGCGCTTAGACCATTCGGACCGCTTCCAGTGATCACGGCATCCGTATTGATCTGACTCCGGATCTTTGGCGCGAAAATCACCTTGCCGTCCAACACCATCGCGATCAGTTTGTTCATTTGCGCTGCGGAGAGGTCGCGCATTTTCTTCGCGCCGGGTTCGGTGAAAACAACTCCGATGAAAGTGCGGCCGTCCTGATCGGTTCTTTGCTGGGCGCGCGCGATATCTGCGGCAGTCAGGCTTACGGTCGGACTGACCCAGACAGGATGGTTATCGAACTCCATTCTTTCCCAACCCGGCACAGCCTCGTCCGAAGCAGCGCGAATGCTGAATTGCGTCTGGGCGTGAAGAACACTGCCAGAAAGAATGAATGCAAGACCGATTACGAACGTGATACTGCGTTGCATACGACCTCCTAGTTGTATCGCTTCAGCGTGTCAATATCGCTGTGGCACGGTCGATTTGCTCCGCCGTGCGTGCCAGCGTGTTGGCAACGATTCCGATTTGTTCAATGGCTTCGTTCCAATTGTGCTGTTCGATGGCTTCGCGAATTCCGGGTAGCGTTTTGGCGCCGTAACCGGTATAAAAGCCGGGCGCATAGATTGCGTGCTTGAACCAGGGACGCCGGGGCAGGCCGTGATCGATGATCAACCGAAGTTCGATTTGCCGGAGCGCATTGTCCAGGACCTGTTGTGTGTCGCGCGAACGTAACCGCGCGGCTGTTTTGGCATCACGCATGGCCGCATCGTAGGCGCGGGCGCTTTGTTGCAGGCGTGTCAGCGCGTTTTGAAGGGCCGTGAAGCTTAATGACGGCGGCGCCGGCTCGAGTTTTGGAGTCACAAAGGTCTTCGTCGGATCGGCGAAGAATTCGTAAGTTTTATCGTTGATCCGGCGGTTTTTCTCTGCAATTGCGTCGCGCTCGTCGTTGCCGAGCTTCGTCACTTCCGTGACGTAGCGTGCGACCGTATCGGAAAGATTGGAGACGCTCAGGGGCAGATAGTCCGCGTCGGCGAATCGCAACACCACACGGCCGGCCGTCATCGCGAGTGCCGCTGCGTAATCAAACCTGGGATCAGCGAAGCGAGTGTAATGATCGAAGGAATCATAAATCGAGTGATACACGCCATCGGTATCACCTTCGCCGCCGTATGCAAGATTTAGCGACGCGATTCCGAGATGCTGCAGGAAGGGCGTGTAGTCGGAACCAGAACCGAGCGCGGTAATTCGCATGTCGCCGCGGTCGCGCGCTTCGCGCCGTTCTTCAGGGCTTCCCTCTAGAATCCTGCGGGCTCGCCATCGCTCAAACACAGGCACCTGCTTTTCAGGATCCACGACATCACGCGCGACCTCATTCACGAACTTCTCTAAGCTATGCGAGCCGCCGGCTGAGAGAAATCCGCGCGCGTTGCTGTCGGAATTGACGTAGAGGACAGCTTTTTGCTGCAGCTCATCGGCATGCGCTTCGGCCCATTCAGTGGAACCGATCAAAGCCTGTTCTTCGCCATCCCAAGCGCAGAAGATGATCGTGCGTTTCGGACGCCAGCCGCTCTTGGTCAATTGGCTCACAGCCTGAGCTTCAGCGAGAACAGCAATCATCCCGCTAATCGGATCTTCGGCGCCATTCACCCAGGCGTCGTGATGATTGCCGCGGATCACCCACTCATCCGGCCGCTCGCTGCCGCGAAGCCGCGCGATGACATCGTATGCGGGCACCATCTTGAAGTCGAACTCCAGCTTGAGATGCACGGTCGTTTTGCCCGGACCTAAGTGATACGTGATGGGTAGCGCACCGCGCCATGCCACCGGGGCCACAGGACCGTCCAGTGCGCGTAGAAGCGGCAAAGCGTCGGAATACGAAATCG
>QHXA01000007.1:10051-12039 GCA_003222755.1 Acidobacteriota bacterium | reverse complement strand
AGTCAAGGGATCGCCTGAATACAGCGGGAGGTCGGCAACGGAACCACGTTGTGCACCGTCTTCATTTCGCCAGGCGCCCTTCGGGTAAACATCGCCGGCAAAGTAGCCGTCGTCGCGGGGATCCGAATAGATGATGCAGCCGATGGCGCCGTGCTCCGCAGCGATCTTCGGTTTAATGCCTCTGAACGTGTTGCCGTAACGCACGATAACGATCTTGCCGCGCACATCGACCCCGCGGCGCGTCAGTTCCTCATAATCTTGCTGCGCGCCGTAGTTGGCGTAGACGAGTTGTCCGATGACGTCGCCATTCACGGAATATGCGTTGTACACCGGCAGCTGTTCGGACTTCTGTCCCGAAGTGGCATCTTCCTTCAGAGCGGGCTCTTCCAGTTTTGCAGTGAACTTCTGCGGCGAGGTCATTTCCAAAAGCCGGGTCTTTGGCGTTGGGAAGAGAACGTCGAACGTTTCAATCTGGGTGTCAAATGAAGTCCGCATTCTCCTTGTCATAGGCGGAGCCGAGATGATGCGGGCGCGCCGCGAGCCGCTTCATCCAATCGCGTAGATCGTTTTTGTTGATGGAGGAGTCGAATTGCTTTTCGAGATTACGTTCACGCGCGGAGCCGTCACGATCAAAGCCGAGGAGCGGCGGTTGGCTCCCCGGCGCATTTTGCGCGACTACGGTGGTGAAGAATAGGCAGATGATGATGATGAATCTGAAGAAGTAAATATTCATATGTTGATCGCACACGCCGGAGGCGTGCAGGGAAATTAGCCGGGGTTAAGACCGCGCAGCGGGCGCAACCCCCGGGAAAAAGCTAAGCCGATCGTTCCTGGTCATGGCCGCGATTGTACGTGTATCGTCCGCCAAAACCAAGGTCTGCAAATCCGAGAGGCAGACCGATTTTCTAGCAACCTATCCGAAGCGCGGAGTAGAATTCCCGCCGATATCAGATTGGACCGCTGAGTACACGATGAAAAACGTATTTGCCTTTGGTGCTCTTTCTTTGTGCCTTTGCGTCTTTGTGGCTGCACAATCATCACGACAGGTAGAGTGGCTCTACTACGGAGGCGATCAAGCCGGCACGAAGTATTCCCGGCTGGCGGACATCAATACCTCCAACGTCCAACGCTTGCACATCGCCTGGCAATGGAAGCATTGGGAAACGCCGCTGAAGGAATTCGGAACGACTCCCGGCTTCTTTGAGGCCACTCCGTTGATGATCGACGGCGTCCTCTACGTCACGACCCCTTACAACAGCATCGCTGCGCTTGACGCTGAAACCGGGAAAGAGCTCTGGCGATTTGATGGCGAAGCTTACAAGCTAGGCCAGGTGCTCTCGGCCAGCGGCTGGAAACTGCGCGGCACGGCCTTCTGGCGCGATAATGGCAGGCTCTACATTTTCTTGAACAGCCGAAATCGTCTGTTCGCGCTAGACGCAAAAACCGGCGAGCCAGCCCATACTTTCGGAAAGAATGGTGAGGTCTCACTCACCGATTTGCCTCGTATATCCGATATCACGCATGCGACCCAGAGCTCGCCGCCTGTCGTTTACAAGGATCTCGTCATCCTTGGCAGTCAAGTTCCCGACCGAGTTCAACTGGCGGATCCCGTCGGATACGTGCAGGCGTTCAACGCGCGCACGGGTAAGCGCGTGTGGACGTTTTCTGTGATTCCGCAGTCACCCACAGATGCGGGCGCTGAGACTTGGGAAAACAACTCGTGGCGCGCGAATGGCCACGGCAACGTCTGGGCGCCGATGGCGCTGGACGAAGCGCGCGGCTTGCTTTATGTGCCAACGTCGACTCCGAGTAGCGATTATTACGGCGGCCAACGGCCCGGAGCCAATCTCTTTGCCGAGTCGTTGGTGTGTCTCGATGCGGCGACTGGGAAAATGAAGTGGTATTTCCAGACAGTGCATCATGGCCTATGGGACTGGGATATTCCCACACAACCAAACCTGATCACGATTACTGTGAATGGCCAGCGC
>QHXA01000007.1:0-10041 GCA_003222755.1 Acidobacteriota bacterium | reverse complement strand
CAGCGCATCGATGCGGTGGCTCAGGTGACCAAGCGAGGAGACACGTTCGTCTTCGATCGTGTCACTGGTAAACCCGTGTGGCCCATCCTGGAGCGGACTGTTCCGGCCGATAGCGACGTGCCCGGCGAGAAACCCTATCCCACACAGCCATTCCCGACGAAACCGCCTGCGTTCGTTGACCAAGGCGTGCTGCTGGAGAACGCAAACAATCTGACGCCCGAGATCAAGAGGCTAGCAGAGGAGCAACTCCGGAAGTTCAGACTCGGCCCAATGTTCACGCCGCCGTCATTAAAGGGAACGCTTCAGCGGCCCTCGCAAAATGGCGGCGCCAATTGGGGAGGGGCGGCATTCGATCCCGAGACGGGGTATCTCTTTGTGCGCGCTGCAAACCAGATTGGCGTGAACCGGCTGGCGAAGAACGATGGATCGGATGCGTTTGTTCCAGTTGATTATTCGAACGTGTTCGCCCGCGGCGGCGATTCCGCAGCGTTGCCCGGAGGCTTGCCGCTTGTCTCGCCACCGTGGGCCGTGTTGACCGCAATCGATCTGAATAAAGGTGAGATTGTGTGGAAGGTGCCGCTTGGGGAAGGAAATCCTGCCATACGGAATCACCCTCTGCTGAAAGGCGTCGTACTGCCGGAGCGCTTGGGATCGCCGAATAGTCGCGGAGGCGCCATGGTCTCGAAAGGCGGCTTGGTGTTTATCGGCGGTGGCGACGGATACCTCTACGCCTTGGAAAAAAGAAACGGCAGAGAAGTGTGGCGTGGGAAAATTCCGTACGAGAACACGGCAAATCCGATGACCTATCGGACGCGTTCGGGCAAGCAGTTCATCGTCGTCGCGACCGGCACCGGCGCGGACAACGCGCTCGTAGCGTTTGGGCTGTAGGGAGCACGAAGAGATTGGAAATTCTTGCGGAGGTCTCATGATTATCGGTCTTCTTCTCACTCTATTGACTGCTGCATCACAGGCCCAGCAGCCAACGGACCGTGTCATTACCGTCAATGGCCTCCGTATCCACTATCTGGAGTGGGGCTCAACCGACAAGCAGCCGCTGATCATGCTGCACGGAATCGGCCGTATCGCGCACACGTTCGATCACATCGCTCCGCATTTCGCGTCGCGCTATCACGTGATGGCGATTGACATGCGCGGTCACAGCGATTCCGATTGGGATCCGAAAGCCGCATATCTGGTTGAAGATTACGTCAAGGACATCGAAGGTCTGGCTCAACAGCTTCGGCTTCGAAATATCGTGATTTGGGGCAATTCCACCGGTGGCCGCGTCGCGCAAGTTTTTGCGGGGCTGCATCCGGACCTTGTTGCCGCGGTCATCTCGGAGGATGTGGGTCCTGAGCGCCCGCGAGAAATAGCGGACGGAATGACAGCCCGGCTGAAGCAGGAGGACGAAAAAGGCTGGGCATCCGAAGACGAACTGCTCGCGCAACTGAAAACCGGCAGCCCGCGAACAGGCGAAGATATTCTTCGCGCCTACGCGCATTACGGATCAAAGAGGCGTGTCGATGGCCGCATCATCTGGAAGCGGGACCCTGCGATCGGCAATGGCTTCGTGCCCACTGAACTATGGCGATTCGTGCGGGACATCAAGTCTCCCATCATTTATATATTGGGCGGCCGCAGCACGATTGTGCCGGCAGGAACGCAGGAAGAACTCCGAAAGGCGTTGCGCCAGGCGCAGATCGTCACCATAGAGGGCGTAGGCCACTACCCGAGTGAAGAGAATCCAACGGAGTTCCTCTCGGTTGTCGACAAATTCCTCGCGGAAAAGTAACATTCATCACCGCAGGAGGGGGATACGCTTTCGCGACCCCAAGGTTCTTCAGAGAAACTGGACGGCCAATTTCCCAGCACCGCTCAACGGTGCATACAATGGAGACGTTATGAAAATTTTAGTTACACTTGCCGCAGCGGCGATCCTGATCGGTGCCGCAGAAGCTCAAGTCACGAAGGAATCTGTCCCTGGTATCACGAACTTAGCGCGCGTCGAGACGACGGTTGCGTGTGCCGGGGCAGTGACTCCAGCCGCTGTTGCTGGAATCAAAAAGATGGGCTTCACTTCAATCATCAATCTGCGCCTGCCAACAGAACAGGGAGCCGACATTGAAGGCGAAGCGGCCGCTGCGAAAGCCGCGGGAATCAATTTCTTCAACATTCCGTTCAACAATGCGGCGCCCGATCCGGCTGCCGTCGACCGGTTCCTTCAAACGATCACTCAGCCCGGAAATCAGCCCGCATTCATTCATTGTGGGAGCGGCAACCGAGCAGCCGCGATGTGGTTCGTCAAACGTGTTCTCGTGGACAAATGGGATGTCGAGCGCGCGGGTGCGGAAGCCGCGGATCTGGGCCTCTCAAATCCCACGTTGAAGACCTTTATGATGAGCTACATTGAATCGCATAAGAAGTGATCGTGCGCCGCATGCGCCGGTGCCGGTTTTCGCTCCCGTTGATTGTCGGCATCGTCCTCACATGGGGCAGTCTGTTGTCCGCCTTTCATGTTGCGGGCCAGCAACGGGGAGCCGCGGCGCCCGTCAGGGCTATCGCGCCGCCGAAGATACCGCTCCCGCCCGAGGAGATGTCTGCCGGTATTAGTAAGTTTTCATACATCGTCTACGGCGATACGCGTGGCCGTCGAGACGGTGTTGATCTCCAGTACGAACATTCCCTCGTTGCCGACAGCATGGTGGCAATGATCAAGCGACTGGAGATGACGGAGTATCCGGTACGATTCGTCATGCAGACGGGGGATGCCGTTGGAATACGAGTTTCGTCGATGTCATCAATCGTCTGACGACCGAAGGCGGCGTTCCGTACTTCCTGGCGCCCGGAAATCATGATGTCAGCGCCGCCGACAATCTGGCAGCGCCACAACGCCAGCAAAGTTTGCGGAACTACCTCGACGCAATGGCGCAGCTCATTCCGCCGAATAACGCGCATCGGCGCCTGGCCGAATATCCAACGTATGCATTCGGCTACGGCAATACGTTTGTGGTGGCGCTCGACTCCAATATCGCAAATGACGCCGTACAGTACGAATGGGTGAAGAACCAGATCGAGGGCCTCAATCGTAATCGGTACGTGAACGTCGTCGCCTTGTTTCACCATCCAGTATTTTCTTCTGGACCTCATGGCGCATCGAAGCTCGAGCCTCCGTCGGCGGCATTGAGGTCTCGCTACATGCCGCTGTTCCGAGCCCATCATGTGAAATTGATCCTCTCCGGGCACGATCATCTCTTTGAACACTGGGTCGAACGCTACACCGACGGTACCGGCCGGCATCGGATCGATCTAGTGACGACCGCCGGTGGCGGCGCCCCATTGTATTCCTATCAAGGAGAGCCGGACCTCACAGCGTACTTAAAGTCCAACGATGCTGCGAAAGTGCAGGTCGAGCATCTGGTG
Organism: Acidobacteriota bacterium; assembly: GCA_003222755.1. Taxonomy (GTDB): domain Bacteria; phylum Acidobacteriota; class Terriglobia; order 20CM-2-55-15; family 20CM-2-55-15; genus 20CM-2-55-15. The sequence continues at coordinate 6,621 of QHXA01000007.1, read as the reverse complement.
AAACCGGGAGTCACTCCGGGCGAAAATCCTTACCATTACGTTGTTGTTCGCGTAGACGGCGAACGCATCGACCTGGATGTGATCGGCGTGGACTGGGGCGTCTCCTTCCAGCCTTATCGCAGCAACAGAGTCGAGCTGCGCGACGTGTCACGGTGAGCGTTTGGCACCGCGGTGCGTAACCGTTGCCGTAAGGTTCATGCACCGCTCTGCGTGCCGCATTCGACCGTCCCCTACTGCCAACGCAGAATCTGAAGCATGTTCGAGTAGTCATCGGTCCAGGGACGGATGCGGTCCGGCTTATTGACCTTCACCCAATTCTCATCGTGTTCGAGCGATCCCAAGGCTTCGGCGCTTCTCGCCGCAACCACGTAATGCGATCTGGCCTTGAGCGGCACCTGCTGTTCATAGTCATGCCGCACGAGACTCTCCAGGCCCGCATCAGTTACGACGGCAGATACAAGCCCCTCGACATCCATATACCGGTTCGACACGTGGAACATCAGCATTCCGTGCGGCTTCAGCTTCGTTAAGTACATCCGGATAGCCTCACGGGAAACCAGGTGAGCGGGAATCGAATCGGAATTGAACGCATCCAGCATCAATAGATCAAACTCCCCATCTCTTGCTCTTTCAATCGACAGACGGCCGTCTCCGATTTCGACGTCGCAGTTCTTTCCGCAATGCGGCAGGAACGTGAAGAAGTTGCGGGCGATCTCATACACCTGCGGATCTATATCGAAGAACGTAATACGCCGGTGCGGAGCGGTCCAGCCCGCCATGCTTCCGGTGCCTAGTCCAACGACTCCAATGTGCTGATCGTTTCTCTCGCCGAGCATCTTCATCACGTCTCCCACTGGTCCGGTTTCGTGATAGTAGGAAAACGGCTGGCCAACCAAGTCGGAATCCAGGCTCTCCAGACCGTGCAGCGTATCGCCGTGCAATAGCCTTCGAGAATTGTTTGCTATATCGAACTTCACTCCCTTGATTCCAAAAAAGTTGCGCGCTGTAAAGACAAACTCCGAGCTTCCATAGAACTGTGGCAAAAGACTGCGATAGGTCATCACCAGGATCGCCATGGCCACACCAAACCGGAACGTTCGATGCCGGAACAAATACGCGATCAGTATGATGACGGCATCGATGGCGATAGTCGTCCGTAGGTCCGTAGTGATATCCACGCTCGCCCACCGCATTAGCGTGGATGCTCCGACGACGACGAACCCGAGCGCTGCAGGCAGTATCAAGTCGGCGCCATTGATCGTGGTGTGGGGATCGCGATCACTACGGAAGAAGGCGATGGTGGCCACCAGCAGCGGATATTCGACAACGCTCTGGAAGACGAACGGCGCGATGACCGCCGTAAACGCTCCCCCAACTGCGCCGCCGAGCGCGAGCCAAAAATAAAATTCCGTAAGGTGCCATGGAGGTGGACGCCGCGCAGCAAGCGCAGTGTGACACAACAACGCGCCGGTCAGCAGGATGACAATGTGCACGGCCAGCAGGTACCACATGTATCGTGCTTCAACACCACGGCTCATCGTTACGAAGGGAAACAGTAAAAGGAGAATGATGGGCGCGATGCGCGAGAGCAGCGCCGGCGAACCGTGAATGCGGCGTCCGAACGCCACCATGAATGTGACCAAGTACACCGCCAATGGAATAATCCAGAGGAACGGCACCGACGCCAGATTCAGCAGAATATGGTTCGTTACTGCTAACATGAGCGCGGATGGCACGAGCGCCGCGGCCAACCAGAACAATCGCAAACGCCAGTTGGGCGCGCCGGCCACTTCTGTAATGGTGGTCTGTGACCGTCCAGCGTTCGCATAGAGCGCCCCGGCAGAATTCCAGACCCGCCATGATGCTGCAAACACCATCAGAGTCAAAGCCCCGTATCCAGCAAGCCAATACCAGGTTTGCGTGCGTACGCCGATGCGAGGCTCGATAAATAAGGGATACGCAACCAACGCGATCAAACTGCCCGCGTTGCTGATGGCATAAAGGGAATACGGATCGCGTCCGGCTCCGCCACGCATCTTCGAGAGCCAGTTCTGAAGCAGCGGCGCAGTTGTGGACACCACTGTGAACGGGAGGCCCACCGTCTTGATCAACTGCCACAGCAACCAGGCAGAAGGATGTGCGGACGCGCGTGCATCGGGCTGCGCCAGAAAGTGAACCGGCAGAAACAGGAACGCGATGACCAGCAGCACCGTATGCACGACGATTTGCCTGCGCACGCCGGCGTAGCGTTCCAGCACGTGTGCGTATCCGTAGCCGGCCAGCAGCATCAACTGAAAGAAAAGCAGGCACGTGATCCATACCGACGCAGCACCACCGAGAAACGGCAACATCATCTTTCCCAGCATCGGCTCGAACCAGAACAAGAGGAACGCGCTCAGAAATAGCGTGGGTCCGAACAGGATGATGATGCGGCGCGGCTCGGCCGTCGCGGTGGAGGTCTGTGCATCCGTATTTACGTCTCGAGATTCACACGTCGGTCCAGAGCTAGTCATGGTCAAACCTTGAGTCTGTTTTCCCGTGTTGCGAGCAGTGCAGTCCCCGAGTTTATCTGTTTTCAACTTAAAGCGATGCTTCTTCGAAGTGAACACCAGCGACCACTGCGGGGGCACTTTGCGGTCCTTGAGCGTCTGCTTACCTGCTGCTGGATTCCCAGCCCACAGGCCAGAATCTGCGTAACGTGGTGAATCATGGACTCGGACCTTGTTGCCGCGACAATGTCGGTTTTGGTCCTACTGTTGCTAGATCTGCAGCACATTCAAGGAGACTCACATGAAAGCACGATATCTTTGGGCGGCAGCGGCAGCGCTGTTCTGGGTCACGGTGTCTAGGGTTGAAGGTCAGCAACCCGCAAATCCCACGCAAGTCCAGATTCAACAGAGTGGCACGAATCCACTCTACAAGATCACCATTAATGTGGTCGAGCGAACGACCAAGGCCATCAATTACCGAAATCGGAGTGGTGCAACCAAGGTGGATTTCCGGGGAACGGCCTTATTGCCGGAAGCTCGAGGTGAGGCGAAAGTGGAAAGCAAGCAGGGCTATATCGAAGTTGAAGTCGAGTTCGATAACCTGCAAGCGGCGACGCGCTTCGGCTCGGAATACCTGACCTATGTCATGTGGGCCATCACGCCTGAGGGCCGGGCAAAAAACTTAGGTGAAGTGATACTCAACGGTTCCAAAAGCAAGTTGGATGTCACGACCGAACTTCAAACATTCGGACTGATCGTCACAGCTGAACCGTATTTTGCTGTTTCGCAACCTAGCGACGTCGTCGTCATGGAGAACTTCGTCCGGCAAGATACGGCCGGAAAAATCGAAGAGATCGCTGCAAAATTTGAACTATTGCAGCGTGGCCAGTACACCGTGAATGTCCCGGCTTCGGATCTAAAGCCGATCCCATTGGACAAAGATACGCCTCTCGATCTTTATGAAGCCCAGAATGCGCTTCGCATCGCGCGATGGGCGGGGGCTGACAAGGATGCAGCCGACTCTTTCCAAAAGGCGGCGAAGTCACTCGAGCAAGCCGAAGCTTATAAAGCTCGCAAAGCTGGAAGCAAACCGATCGCGACGGCGGCTCGCGAAGCAGTGCAGACGGCGGAGGACGCCAGACTCATCGCGCTGAAACGCCAGGACGAGCAACGGATCGCACGGGAACGTCAGGCGGCCGCGGACAGAGAAGCCCAAGCGAAGGCGCAAGCCGATCTGGCCAAAGCGAAGGCGGAGGAGGATGCTCGACGGCGTGCACAGGCTGAAACCGAGCAGCGGATTGAAGCCGAACGCCGCGCCCGCGCCGAAGCGGAACGCGCAACTGCAGAAGCACAGGCAGTAGCAGCACGAGCTCAAGCCGATGCCGTCAAAGAACGCGCGGCGAGGGAACAAGCTGCGGCCGACCAAGCCCGCATAGCCGCAGAGCAGACCGCGCAGCGTGCGGAGCAGGAAAAAACCGAACTGCGGGCAAAGCTCATCCAGCAACTGAACCTCATCCTGGAAACACACGACAGCGCACGAGGTTTGGTCGTTAACATTTCCGATGTGCTCTTCGACACGGGTCAATATACCTTGAAACCAGCGGCACGTGAGAAGCTGGCCAGGGTCTCCGGTATTGTGCTCGCGCATCCGGGATTGAGGCTGACCGTGGAAGGCCACACCGACAGCGTCGGCAGCGACGATTTCAATCAGCAACTGTCGGAAAAGCGGGCGGCGTCAGTCCGGGATTATCTCGTGCAGCAGGGCATCTCGATCAATGCCGTCAGTGCGCGCGGTTTCGGAAAGACGATGCCCGTCGCTTCTAACGACACGGCCGCCGGCCGGCAGCTTAACCGGCGCGTCGAGATGATCGTGGCGGGAGATGTGATCGGCATCCCCATTTCAGCATCATCCAATCGTTAGTGGCGACACCAGGCTGAAGGCCACGATTGACCCTGCGGCGCAGCCCAACGTCGCAGCCGTCAGTCCAAGTGCGTCAGCAATCCGAATCGGATTATTCAACTCGCACCTCTCGCGGCGACGTCGCTATAATTGGCCTTTCATTACAAGGAGGGTTTCGTGCGTATCGTAACCGCGTCGTTGGTGTGGCTCGGATTGACTGTGTGCGGGCTATTCACTCTCGCGCAGACTTCCACCCGCGTGCCGAATACGGTCGCATCGAGCGGCCAGAAGGCCGCCGAGCCGCCGCGGGCCCCGGCGTTGGAATACCTCGGCACGCTGCAGGCCGAAACGGGCGCCCGCACCGTTATCGAAAACGGCCCGCAGGGAACGCGCACGATCGTGCAGGTCGTAGGCGGCCGCTTCGAAGGCCCGCGTCTAAAGGCGTCGGTGCAGACGCCGGCCGGGGACTGGATCACCAACCGGACCGATGGCAGCTACCGGCTCGACGTTCGTCTCACGTTAAAAACAGACGATGGTGCGCTGATTCTGGTGACCTACAACGGCATCGGCCAAACGACCGACACGGGCGCATCGCTGCGGATTGCACCACTGTTTGAGACTGGCGATTCGCGCTACGTCTGGCTCACGCGATTGCAGGCGGTCGGCCTTGGCGAGCGTGTTGGCACCAAGGTCACATACAACATCTACGCACTAAAGTAGCCGTCAAGCCGCGCAACATTTCTCCCAAACTCCAAGCGGCACTGCTCCGCGGTTCCGCCCTTCATCCCAGGTGCTGTTTGAAAAACGTCATTGTCCGCGTCCATGCTGTTTCGGCTGCAGCGGCGTCATACGCGATCGGCGCTCCCGGATCTTTTAGCGTTTCGTTCGCGAATGCGTGTTTCGCCTTGTAGCGGTAGAACTCGTATTTGACATTTGCCTGCTTTAGTTTTTCTTCGAGACCTTCGACTTGTTGGATCGGAAAGTATGCATCGTCCAGAGCCCAATGACCCATCAGAGGGGCCTTGATCTTCGTTGCATCGACATAATCGAGCGGCGGGCAGCCGTACCAGGAGACCGAAGCATCGGTTTCTGGTACGTGCACTGCAGCAAGGACGGTTAACGCGCCACCCATGCAGAAGCCAGTGACTCCAACCTTGGAACTGGTCTGCTTCAGGTATTGCGCGGCGCCGCGGATATCTTGTGTAGCGGCGTCGCCAAAATTCAGGTTGGTCATAAGGTGTTCGGCTTCCTTGGCATCGAGCCCCACCTTTCCGCGATACAAATCGGGAACTACTGCACGATAACCGGCAGCCGCCAGGCGATTCGCCACGCCTTTGATTTGATCATTCACGCCCCACCACTCCTGAATCACAACTATTCCAGGAGCGCGGTTTCCAGCGTTGGGTTCGACATAAAAGCCGGAACACTCTTTTCCATCGGGTCTTTTGAAAGTGATCATAGTGAGAGTACTTCTATCGCGCCGAATGTGCCGGGGCAAGCGGAATTGTGAAGTCTGCCTTCCCACACATCAACGTCACGCGTAACACGAAACTCAGGCGCAATGTATTAAACTTCTGCCCGATGCTTTCGCTGCCGAACCGGACGCGATTTTAGCCCGGCCGTAGGAAGAACAATGTCGAGTATCATCACTGGATCGAGTGAGACTTCGAGCAGCGCTTTGACTCACAGCCTGGGCATCACCGTTGCAGCCGCTGTCCTGGCGTGGTTTGCGATCAGTCCTCGTTGCCGGCGAGCACGTCAAGTGATTCGCCGAATGCCTCTCTTCAGTTCATCAATCGATGCCCTACGTTCATTGCATTCCGGAATCGTTGGCGATTATGTTATGTGGATTGTGATCGGCGTCGTTGTCTTGGGCGCGATTTTCATGCAATTCGGATGAAAGGACTGACGACCAGCTGCTGATGGACAATTAGCTCCGCCAAAATCTTCCACCGGAACCAGTCAATCCATACTGTGGAATGCGTACTTCCTTTTTTGGCCCGCTCACGATACGCCCGATGACGTGACTTTCCACAGTGTGATCATGAGCAATGCGCCGCACGGAGTCCACGTCTTCGGGAGCAACTACGATACAAAAGCCAATGCCCATGTTGTAAGTGAGAAACATCTCCTCGTCCGATACTCTTCCATGATCTTGAATCAAGCGAAAGATGGGGTGAGGTTCAGGAAGCCTATCGATCACATAGCTGACATCGGCGGAAGCACGGGTGA
>QHXA01000006.1:8550-17810 GCA_003222755.1 Acidobacteriota bacterium | reverse complement strand
GGAGCAATATCGGTACGGATCGGACGTCGGAAACTTTCGCGGGCATTTATGCCGGTGTCGGCGCCGTGAACACGATGCGCGACGGCATCACGGTCAGCGACGGACGATACAACGTCGGCGTCTTTGCCTCCACGAGCATCAACCCGGATCTGGTGGGGGAAATGCGTGTGGTCGTTGCTCCCGCGGATGCAGAGATGGGTCGAGGCGTCGGGCAAGTTCAGATTCTGACCAAGTCGGGTACCAACCAATTTCGGGGCTCGGCGGTATGGAACATCCAAAACTCTGCGCTCGACGCGAATACATGGAATGGTAACCGCGTCGGCACGACTCCAACGTGGTATAACCGCGAACAACTGACTGGCAGCTACGGCGGGCCGATCATTCGCAACAAGACGTTTTTCTTCGCTCTATTTAATGGACAGCGGATGTACTCGCGCCAGAACGTGGTTACCCCTGTACTAACTGCGCAAGCACGGCAGGGCCTTTTCCGTTTCTTTCCCGGAGTCGGCAACGGAAACGTGGACCAGATACCCAGTGGTAGCGGCACTACCGCGATCGCTCCGGTCGTCGACGTATTGGGAAGTCCGGTGAGGCCGGCAGCCGCGACGGGCGATCTTCAAGCGGTAAGTGTGTTTGGGAGAGATCCATTACGTCCGGACTTCGACAGTACCGGCTTCATCAAGAGAATGTTGGCCGCCATGCCGCTGCCGAATGACTTCAGAAGCGCCGAATGCATCCAGCTGCAACAGGCGGCTGCGTGCACGGCTACCGGCACGACCTCAGCTACCGACGGTCTGAATATCGCGAACTTCCGGTGGGTACGAAAGGGAGACACGCTGATTGGAAACCAGTTTGGAACCGAAGAGGACACCAATCGCAATCAGATCAATGTAAAGCTCGATCATCAATTCAATGCCCGTCACAAGCTGAGTGGTGGTTATACCTGGGAACGCCAAAACAACAAATCCAATCCATCCGCCTGGCCGGCCGGGTTTGATGGCCGTGCAGATCGGGAGCCATCGGTGTTCACGTCATCGTTGGTTTCCACTCTCAAGCCAAGCCTCGTCAATGAAGTTCGATGGGGGTTGCGGCATAACGTCAGCGGCAACACGCAACCTTGCGATCTGCCCGGGCTGCGAGACAAGTTGTACGCCTACGAACCTAACGTGAATGGATATCCCGTGCTGGCGCGCCCCCTCAGCTTCGGTGACAACCTGCTGCAGGGCACATGTAACACTGTCACTTCCGTTAGTCCGATGTGGACGTATGGCGATACGTTGAGCTGGACCAAGGGAAAGCACACTTACAAAGGCGGTGTGGAACTGAGGTTGGCACAAACGACGGGATCAAGCTCAGTGAATTTTAGGCCCGTGGCCACCGGCGGCGCGGGCAATACCCCGGTGACCGGCATCGAGACGGCATTGATTCCCGGGTTGATTGGTAACAACCTTACCAGCATGCGGAACCTGTTGCTCACACTGAGCGGTTCTTTGCAAAATGTTCAGCAATCCTTCCGAACCAATAGCCCGACGGCGACGGAATTTCTCGATATGAAGCAAGTCAAAGTGCCGCCAGGCCGCACGACAGTCACGAATGAGTGGAACGCGTTCTTTAAGGACGATTGGAAGATCCGGCCATCTCTCACGTTAAATGTTGGCCTTCGCTACGAATGGTATGGAGTGCCGTATGAAGGCAACGGAATGACCGCCGCCTTGGTTGGCGGGGGCTTGGCGGGATTCGGATGGTCGGGCCGAAGCTGGGCCGACTACTGGGCATACGGAACGCAGAAGGGCGCGTTAACAGAGGTGCAGTTTATCGGTCCGAAATCGCCGCATCCGGACCAGCAGCTTTATAAAGATGACTGGAACAACTTTGGTCCCGCCCTCGGTTTCAGTTGGTCACTGCCGTGGCTCGGAAAAGATAAAACGACGATCCGTGGCGGTTACGGCATCAGCTATTTTGGAACCGGCGGCCGCGGCAGCGCCATTGATTCATCGATTGGCCAGGGGCCGGGCACACTCGATCAGATTACATACACCTCCAGTAATTACCTCGATCTTTCCCGGATTACGCTGCCCCTGGCGAAAGACAAACCCGGATTTACGATACCGATTACGCAACGAACTCAGAGCATCGATGGATGGGATCCCAATTTCGTGAACCCATACGTGCAGTCCTTCAATTTCTCGATTACACGAGAGGTTAAGAAGAACGTCACGATGGATGTCCGATACGTGGGAACGAAGGGCACAAAACTTTACGGTTCGATTCCGCTGAACCAGCCCAACTTCCTCACCAACGGATTGAAGGAAGCGTTCGATATCACGCGCGCCGGCGGCAACGCACCGTTGTTCGATCAGATGCTGAGGGGACTTAATCTGAATCCCGGTGTTGCCGGATTCGGACCGGTGGGAACTGTCGTCAGCGGGGTCCTGCAAACAGGCTCGATGCATCTGCGCCAGAGCAACACGTTCCGTACAAACATTGCGAACGGCAATTACGCAGCAGTTGCGGGCACACTGAATTCATCAACGTTTACCGGCGACGGTGGTGGGCTGATTCGCAATGGCGGATTTCCGGAAAACTTTATCGTCAACAATCCGCAGTTCAGCGGTGTCACGTTCAGTACGAATCCGGGAAGTTCGACCTACCACTCGATGCAGGCCCAGTGGACATTTCGCCAGGCATCGGGCCTCAGCTACCAGGCAACGTACGTACTAAGTAAGGCTCTGACGACGTGCGCCGATCAGAACTGCACCGTTTGGGCAAACGCAACCAATCGGGCCCTGGACAAAACACTTCAAGCCTCCGACCGCCGGCATGAGTTCCGCGTCAACGGCGGGTGGGACTTGCCATTCGGACCAAACCGGCTGCTGCTCGGCAACAGCCATGGGCTGCTCGCGAGGCTCGTCGAACAGTTTCAATTGAGCTGGATTGCGGACATGACGTCAGGAACGCCGATCAACATCGGTGCGATCAACACATATGTCGGATATAGCCGGCCCGACATCGTCGGAGACTTTCCGCATCGAGGAACAGCACGCATGACTGGAACGCTTCCAGTCTACTTCGCGCCGGGCACCTACCAGACGGTCACCGATCCTCAATGCGCCGGCGTGACGGCACTACAGGGCACTCAGACTGCGTGTGGGCTGAGGGCCATTGCGGATGCTCAAGGTCACATCCTGCTTCAAAACGCAACGCCCGGCAGGCTCGGCAATATCGGCCTAAGCTGGGTTGAAGGGCCGGGCAGCTTCCGCGTCGACATGAGCCTGAGCAAAACGATCAGAATTGCCGAAACGAAGAGTGTACAGTTTCGCGCGGATGCGCGGAATGTGTTGAACCACCCGATTCTGGGCAATCCGAATCTCGACATCAACTCCGCTAGCTTCGGTCAGATTGCCGCAACCGGAGTGACCGGGACTCGGAATTTTCAGGCGCAATTGCGATTCAGCTTCTAACCCGCCGAGCCCACGTGGTTGGTAAGGCGGTTTGACCGCCTCGATATACTTGATCAAGTGACCTTCCGGGAGAAATTGATTGCCACGTTACGCCAGTTGCAGCCTGTTCTGCGGGAACCTGGCGTCCTCGTGGTCGGCTCTGAAGTTCCTAACCTGCTTCAGCCTGGTGCGGCAACATCGTGAGGAATAATGATCGACTGCTCGACAGGATGCGTGCGCGCGCGCACGCGGTACGAACCAGAGCAGCCATCCGGCGCTGGGAATACCAGCAACGGCGCCTTGCCGCAGGAGTCTGGTTCCGAATCCGCCGCGTACTCGCTGATGCGAAGGAGGCCTATGTCATTTCTGTCCGCGACGCCGAGCGCCTCATCGCCGAAGGATATAAGCCTGAAGCATGCGGCGCTCAGCTGGCTCCCGAAAAAAACTCATCTTCGTTGATTGGATGCGCCTTGCCCAGATCGAGTCGCGCCGCCGCATTTCTGTCCGCCTTAGCCCGGATTTTTGCTTTGCGACGGCGGTCGCTCTGCTCCCTTTTGATTCGCCCTACGAAATGCCTGACGGCGGAACCAAACAGTCGTTCCAAAATATGTAGTGAGCGGCGAGTGCATCAACTCCGGCGCCACTGTTCAATGACCGCTGCGAGTTTCCGCGCCACGGCCGATCGTGCATCGGACCGGTCGAAGCCTTTTGAGAGAAGCCGGTCATAGTCGGTGTGCGTGTGGCGTACATGGGCCTTGACGGCCAAATCGATAGCTTCGGTCTCAAACGCCTTTGCTGCAGCGGAACGGCCTACGCGCCCGCTATATTTCTGGCATGCGTGCCGGGCAATGGCCACCGCTTCGGCTTCGGGACAACCGGGATAACTGGATCGAACGACCTCGACAAATTGCTCGATGTATCGCTGATCCGCTCGTTCACGAGCCGTCGACGCCCGCTCTCGCGCAATTCGCCGCTGGTCTTCGTCACTCAGGCATTCCTTCTGCGCTCGTTCAAGCGCATCAGCCTCGACCAACAGACCCTGACGCTCGTATCTTCGCCGGGATCGGCTGAACCTCACGACTACCGCGGACAGTTTGGAGTACTTGCGGCTCCGGCGGGTCAATGCCATATCTCCGCTTGGCAGAAAAACCAAATGGTCCAGATCCGCGCATTCGAGGCACAGCGGCTTTTCTTTTTCCATTTTTAACATGTTGCCCTTCCACAACTCGGCCCCGCATTCCGAACATTCCGAATCGCGCAAAATGGAAAAGACAACGATGTCCTGGCCAGTTTCAGATGCCTCGTTTTCGCGGGATTTCATGGGTGTCTCAATTGCGAAATCCTGGGCGGTCATCGCTTACTGCTGCGCGCTGTCGCGCTTGCGCTTCGCGGCTTACTGCTGTCGCGCTTGCGCTTCGCGGACCGCCCCTACAGTTATTGCTCCTTCTCGTACACGGTCGTAGTCATGACGCTTTGCCCGCGAGCATTTTTCTCCGTTGTCGTCGTCGTGAGGGTCTTGCCATCAGGCGAAATGACGACTGTTGCAGTTGCGGCAACCGCGCCATCCACCTTGAGCAGGATTTGATAGCTGTGGTCGTTTAGCACCGTGTATGCATTCGTGAGGACGTAGTCCACTCCTTGGACGGGGTAGTCCTTGGCATCAAATTTACCCGTCCATTCCATGTGCGTGACTCCGCCTCGAGTACCAACCATGTCATAGACGACCCTCAACCCGTCGTCCCATGGTTCGATCTTCAGCGTGAGCCGCTTGAAACGCGCATCAGAATTCGTTATGGACTTGGCAGGATTGAGTTTCCAGGTGCCAAACCAAGGCGCTCGCGCATCCCCCGCCACGATTAGCAAACCGAAAAAAATGATTCGCGCTCGCATCGAAGGGAAACATTATAATGTGCGCCCGAGGACCATGTTATGTACATCATCGATCGAGCCAGATTCACGGTTCCTTTCATTTTGGCTCTCATTCTGCTTGCCGGAATCCCGGCTTTCGCTCAGGTCGATTTCACGGGAGTCTGGGCACCGCGTGTGAACGACGAGGACAATCCGGAGCGCCTTGCGGGGCCGTCGCTTGTCGAATACGTCGGCCTTCCTATCAATGATTACGCGCGCCAGTGGGGTCTGGCCTGGTCTCCAGCGCGCCTTGGGCTTCCGGAGCATCAGTGTCAAGTGCACGTTGTGGAATACATTCATCGGGGGCCATTGCAGATGAGGTTATGGGAAGAACGAGATGAAATAACTCATCAGCTCATTGCAATTCACGAGGCCATCAGCACGTACGAGCAGAACCGGACAATCTGGATGGACGGCCGTCCGCATCCGTCGGAGTATGCGCCACACACATGGATGGGCTTCTCGACGGGAGTATGGGACGGAAACATGTTGGTCGTGACGACGACGCACGTGAAGCAGGGTTGGCATCGGCGTGATGGCCTGCCGGCCAGCGATGAAGTTACCGTCATCGAGCATTACGTCCGGCATGGAGATATGTTGACGCACATCAGCGTGACCGAAGATCCGGTCTATCTCGCGGAGCCGCTGATCAAAAGTGAAGAGTTCAATCTCATTCCCAATCCAAATGCGTTCAATCCATTTTGGCCTTGCGAATCGGTCGAAGAGGGTGAACACCCACGCGGCCAAGTGCCTAGCTTTCTTCCCGGCGAGAATCCGTATGTCCCGGAATATGCCGCAACGCACAAGCTTCCACAGGAGGCTACTCTTGGAGGCCCGGAGACGATGTATCCGGAATTCATACAAAAAATGAAGACATTACCGAAAGCGGTTTACACACCTCCGGCACGAAAAGATGAATAGGACTTTGCATCAAATTTTGCTCGTTGCTGCCGCCACCGTTGTTTTACCGGCCGGCTTGTGCCGATTCGCTTCCGCTCAGCAACCGTCCCAGCAGATCCGGACGCCGCGCCAGGTGCGGCTTCCGCAGAACCCGGATTTTTCGAAGCTCGAGATTCAAACCTTAAAAGTTCAAGGCAACGTTTATCTCCTCGCGGGCGCAGGGGGAAACATCGCCGTGCAAACCGGCGATCAGGGTGTGCTCATCGTCGATACTGGATACGAACAGATGGCCAGCAAGGTCCTGGCAGCCATCCGGAAGATTTCGGATAAACCGATCCGCACGATCATCAGTACAACTCTTGCGGACGACCATACTGGTGCGAACGGTCCGCTTGTGAAGGCTGGTTTTATAAATCAAGCCGGGCCCGGTCTTGGGGGAAGGCCAAATGAGGCCGTCCTGATCGGTCACAACAATCTTCTACGGCTCATGACCGAGATCGGCGAGGCGAAGATTTCGACCGATCGCTGGCCGCCGAATACGTATCCGGGAAAGCAAAAAGACCTCCACATGAACGACGAACCCGTCACCATCTTGCATGTGCCGAATGCGACTACCTCCGGCGACAGTATGGTTTGGTTCAGGAAATCCGATGTGCTCGTCACGGGCGATATTTTCGACGAGACGAGTTTTCCTTATATCGATGTGGCGCACGGCGGCACGGTCAACGGCATTATTGAGGGGCTGAACACGCTACTGGACATCATGGTGCCCAAGCATCTGCAGGAAGGGGGAACCATGGCAATCCCAGGGCACGGCCGGATCGGCGATGAACATGACGTGCTCGAATACCGCGACATGGTAACGATAGTTCGCGACCGAGTTCAAAATGCGATCAAAAAGGGAATGACTCTGCAGCAGGTCAAGGCAGTCAAGCCCAGCTACACGTATGAGTACGAACCGCGTTTCAATCGGAATCCCGCCTGGACGGCCGAGATGTTCGTCGAAGCAATCTATAAGAATCTGACCGCGAAATGATTTCAGCCACAAAGAGGCACAAAATTCACAAAAGGAATTTCTATGAGCCTTTTGTGCTTTTTTGTGGCTAAAATCATTCTCTTTGGAGGACGACGAGATGAAGTCGAAATTATTTATCCTGACGCTTGTGCTGGCGTCAATACCGAGCATTGCGGCATACGCACACCATTCATTTGCGGGAACCTATATAGAAGACCAGTCCGTCAAGCTCGAAGGCACCGTGGCCGAGTTCAATATTCGCAATCCCCACTCGTTCATCAGCATTGAAGTTACGGATAAAGATGGCAAGACGACCCGTTGGGGTGGTGAATGGGGCGGCGTAACGCAATTATCGCAAGGCGGTATTAATCGGTTCACATTGAAGATTGGTGAGAAGATCATCGTCGATGGCGCTCCGGCACGTGATTCTTCCGATCACAAGGTGCTCGTGCGGAAAGTCGTTCGTCCGGCGACGGCCACGACCCCCGAATTTACCTGGCAAGGCCGAGTGCAGTGAAGGTCTGCTGGAGAAAGTCGGCAGCGCTCTTGTTGGCAGTGCAAGTCGGTTTATTTGCACAGGGTGGTCGCGGTGGTCCAGCTCCAGCTGCAGCCACGCAGGCTGGCAGAGCCGCCGCTCCAGTTGATCTCACGGGCTATTGGGTTTCCATCGTGACCGAAGATTGGATCGAGCGGATGTCGCCCGATTCACCGCCGTCCGGTACGGGCGGAGCTCGCGGCTTGGGAGGCGTTCGCGGGCAGCAGCCTGGTCCGCCGGCCAGCAGCAACGAACCGTGTAGAGTTTACGGCGCCGCGGGCAGCTTGCGTGTACCGGGGCGCCTGCACATCACTTGGGCGGATGACAACACGCTGAAAATTGAAATGGACGCCGGCACGCAGACGCGCTTGCTCCACTTCAACCCAACCACGCCTCCTCCCACCGAGAAAACGCTACAAGGATATTCCGTCGCGAGCTGGGAACTGACCGGTGGCGGCGGCGGCCGTGGCGGCCGGGGCGCTCCGGGTGGTGCTGCTGCCCCGGCAGGTCCTCGATGGGGCAGCCTGAACGTTGTTACGACGAATATGAAGGGAGGCTATCTCCTCTCAAGCCGGTCCAGCTACAGTGACAACGCTGTGCTCACCGAATACTTCACAAAGCACTCCGATTTCGGCATCGACTACTTCACTGTTACCGCTATGGTTCAAGACGGGGCTGCGATTCGCGTGACGAGCTCCACATTCAAGAAAGAACCCAATGGCGACAAGTTCAAGCCGGCGGGTTGTGAAGTCGTACGATAACTTACCCCTTCAGAAAGGAAAGCAGTTCGGCTAATACTTCTTTAGGGCTGTCCTCCTGCAGATTGTGTCCTCCGGGCAGCGCTTTGCCGCTGACAGTGATCGCGTACTCTTTCCATACTGCGATCACATCGTACAACCGGCCCATCGCTCCGCGTTCGGCCCAAAGCGTCAGGAGCGGACACCGGATTTTGTTTTTCTTGTCGAGGTCGGCTTTGTCGTGCTCGAGATCAATTGAAGCTCCAGCGCGATAGTCCTCGCACATGCCGTGAATGTTTGCAGGATCGCGCTGCGCGCGCGAGTATTCTTTCTGAATATCAGTAGTTGCGCGAGCGGCTGCCGCATCGTTTGCCGCTTTCAGCTCATTTTCAGGACCGGGCGCCGGGCGAAGATAGTTGAACCAATGGAAGTATGACTGAACGAAATCGATCGTGACGTGTGTGTACAGGTAATGGGTCGGCACGATGTCCAGAACAGCGACTCGCGTGACTTTATCCGGATGATCCAGCGCCAAACGGTGCGCGACCCGTCCACCGCGATCGTGTCCCACGACCGGAAACGAGTTGAATCCGAAATGCTTCATCACCTCGACCTGATCGAGTGCCATCGCCCGCTTGGAGTAATTGGAATGTTTTTCGCCGTCCGGCGGCTTACTGCTGTCGCCGTAGCCGCGCAGATCGGGAGCAACAATAGTGTAGCGCTTC
>QHXA01000006.1:7074-8483 GCA_003222755.1 Acidobacteriota bacterium | reverse complement strand
GGCGGCCCCTCGCCGCCGGTCACCAGATTAATCGTGGCGCCCGACGTCTGGACTTTCATGGCCTTGAACCCGGGCGGAAAAAATCTTGTCGTGTCGGTTTGTTCTTGAGGTTCCGCTGTGGCAGATATCGCGGCTGCGCCGCTCGCCAGCAGCGCTGCAGTTGATTTTTCGAAAAAAGTACGCCGGTTCATGACGATATGCCTTTCCGCTGCGCTAGGCAGCTTCGATTGGGCAAATACTAACGCGCTCGGCGAAGGAAAGGGAAGCGAGATGAGACGGTCCAGCGTCCATTTGCGCATGCCGGTCCGTGCAGTGAAATCAGCCAGGAGGCCTGTTTTTCGCGTACCCTGGAATAAGTAATCTAAGAGCGCATCGCACCTGAAAAGAGGGCTCCTTGCACCCCTGCCGGGGCACCCTGCCGGGGTGCGATCCTTCGTGCGCTTCAATACCAGGGGTACGCAAAAAACGCGTACCCCTGGCTAATTTCCGTGCACCGCTCCGCGGTGCCGTCATAAAATTGGCGACGAAACGCTGCAATATAGAGGAGCTGCTGCGATGATGATCCCTTTGCTGTTATTCGCATCGTTCATGGCCTTCGCTGGTACGGATAGCCGCTTGGCTGATGCAGCGATGAAGCGTGACACAGCTACGGTTCGCGCCCTGCTGCAACAAAAAGTGGATGTGAACGCCCCCGGTAAAGACGGGACTCCAGCCCTGCATTGGATAGTTCGTGTCGATGACCTCGAGACAGCGCAGTTGCTGATTCGAGCGGGTGCCGACGTCAAGTTTGCGGACCGCTACGGTGTGACGCCGCTTTATCTCGCGTGCGCGAACGGCAATGCCGGCATGATCAAGCTGCTGCTCGATGCGGGCAGCGCGGATCGCACCGCCGAGACGGCGTTGATGACGGCCGTGAAGGTCGGCAATGTCGATTCGGTCCAGCTGCTTCTCGACCGCGGCGCCAAAGTCGATACAACTGATCCCACCTACAAACAAACGGCCCTCATGATCGCGGTGCGCGAAAATCATTCGGACGTTGTTCGCCTTCTCGTCGAGCGAGGCGCCAATGTAAACGCGCAGACCAGAACCGGTCCAACACCCGCATGGATTCTTCCGAATTCTGTGCCCGGCTTCGGTTTCGGTAAAGGAATCATCCGGGGCGGCTTGCCGGCTGATCGGGGATCACGGTATTTCATTCCCGGTGGATTGACTCCTCTGTTGTACGCAGCGCGCGACGGGAGGCTCGAGCCTGCAAAGATTCTTGTCGCGGCTGGAGCCAATCTGGAGCAGAAGGATCCGAATGACATCACGCCACTGATAATGGCCATCAGCAACAATCATGTGGAGGTTGCGCGGTTCCTCATTGAGAAGGACGCGCAGATCAACGTCAGCGACTGGTATGGCCGGAC
>QHXA01000006.1:0-7016 GCA_003222755.1 Acidobacteriota bacterium | reverse complement strand
CATTCGAAAACGGCGTCGATCGCGCGCCGCTTCTCGACCTCATCCAGGTGTTGCTGGACAAGGGCGCAAATCCAAATCCCCGAACGAAAGAAAGCATCCCGATTCGCAGATTCATGCTGCGCACGACCGGTACTTTGGAGTGGGTCGATTTTACGGGCCAGACGCCGTTCCTGAGGGCGGCATATGCCGGCGATGTTACTGTAATGCGTTTGCTCCTCAAGTATGGAGCCGATCCAAAGATTGCCACATACGCGGGAACCACGCCGTTGATGGCGGCCTCGGGAGTGAACTGGGTGTTCGATCAAACTTACGACGAGGGGCAGAAGAATCTGTTGGAAGCAGTGAAGCTCTGCTATGACCTCGGGCTGAGCGTCAATGACGCGAACTCGATGGGCATCACGGCAGTCATGGGAGCAGCGAACCGCGGTTCGGACGAAATCATTGAGTATCTGGTATCCAAGGGCGCGAAGCTGGATGTCAAGGATAATGAAGGTCGCACGCCTTTAAGTTGGGCGGAAGGAGTGTTCCTGGCCACTCATCCGGCAAAAGCAAAACCGAACTCGATCGCATTGATTAAGAAATTGATGGGCACGGCCACGGCGGCCAAGGAATGACGAAAGCACCGCGGAGCGGTGCACGGAAATTAGCCAGGGGTACGCGTTTTTTGCATACCCCCTGGAAAGAAAAAACGATAAAGGGTCCGCACACTGAAAGGGTGCGAGGAATCCTCGACAGCCTTTCAGGGGTGCGGTTCCTACATTAGTAACGCAGTCCAGGGGTACGCAAAAACCGCGTACCCCTGGCTAATTTCCCAGCACGCCTCCGGCGTGCGCAGATGTCCAAAGTCCGTGCACCGCTCGCCGGTGCGAATCGCTCTGAATATATATGAAGCTGAAAACATCTATCTGGTTAGCAGTTGCTGTCTTATTCTTTACCTTGATCACTACCGCTGCTCAGAATGCTCCGTCCATTGCCCCGCTCGATACCGCATTACTCAATCAATACTGCATCACTTGTCACAATCAACGGGCGAAGACAGCAGGTTTGATGCTCGATACGCTCGACTACGCCCACCTCGAGAAAGACGCGCCCACATGGGAGAAAGTCATTCGCAAGATCAAAACCGGCATGATGCCGCCGAGCGGTGCGCGCCGGCCTGAGCGGAATCTGCTCGATGCGTTTGCAAATGAAGTCGAGAAGCGCCTGGACAGCGCGGCGGCAAGGAGTCCGAATCCGGGCGCTCCGGCATTGCATCGCCTCAACCGGACCGAGTACGCAAATGTCATCCGTGACCTGCTCGCGCTGGATGTCGATGTCACGGCATTGCTGCCCCCGGACGATGCAACAGATGGGTTCGACAACATCGCCGATGCACTTGGAACATCACCGGCGCTGATCCAAGGCTATGTGTCCGCGGCCATGAAAATTAGCCGCCGGGCCGTTGGTGATCGCACTCTGATCCCAAGTCAGGTGACGTACAACGCACCTGGCGGGTTTTCTCAGGATCGTCACATCGAGGGCCTGCCGCTTGGAACTCGCGGCGGCATGCTCATCCAGCATACCTTTCCTACGGACGCCGAATATGAATTCAGCATCGGTGGTGGATTGGGCGGCGGCGCGGTGGACATCACGATCGACGGAGAGAAGGTCGACGTGCGGAATACTCGCAGTTTCCGGCTTCCCATTCAAGCGGGCCCACACACGATTGGAGCGGCAGTCGTCGATCGCACCAGAGGAGCTGGTGTAGACGAGCAGTACTCGGACTATCGTGTCAATTCCGCGTTCAACGTGGGTGGCGGCGTGAACAGCATCGTCATTAATGGACCATTCGATATGACCGGAGCCGGCGATACGCCAAGCCGGCGCCGGATCTTCGTCTGCCAACCCGCTTCGTCGAGCGAAGAAGTTTCTTGTGCGCGTGAGATTCTGACGGCACTGGCGCGGCGCGCCTTCCGCCGTCCCGTCCTCGATTCCGAGATGAGCACGCTGATGAATTTTTATCAGCAGGGGCGGAAAGGCGCGGATTTCGAGACCGGTATCCAGCAGGCGCTTGCTCGCATCCTTGTCGCGCCGGCGTTCTTGTATCGGGTTGAAGATGAACCTGCGGGGTTGCCGGACGGCGGCATTTATCGTCTGAGCAATCTGGAACTCGCTTCGCGGTTGTCGTTTTTCCTGTGGAGCAGCATGCCTGACGACGAACTTCTGGAGCTGGCGGCGAAAGGACGGTTGAGCGATCCAAAAGTATGGGAGCAGCAGACGCGCCGCATGCTGGCCGATCCGAAGTCGCAGGCTTTGATCACGAATTTTGCTGGGCAGTGGCTTGGGCTGCGGGAGCTGGCGAAGGTGGAAACGTCGGCAAAGAACTTCGATGAAAACCTCCGGCAGTCTTTCAAACGCGAGACCGAGTTCCTTTTCGAAAGCATCGTTCGCGAAGATCGCAGCATTGTGAATCTCCTGGATGCGGATTACACATTTGTCGATGAGCGGCTCGCTCGACACTATGCCATTCCGAATATTCACGGCAGCTATTTCCGCCGGGTCACGTTAAATGCCGTGAGCCCCCGGCGGGGTATCCTGGGACAGGGCAGCTTTTTGACCATCAGCTCTGTTGGCACGCGAACGTCGCCCGTCACGCGGGGTCGGTGGATCCTTGAAAACATTCTTGGCACTCCCGCACCGGTTCCGCCGCCGGGTGTGGATACGGATCTTGACTGCCGAGCAGGTGAAAGTGACCTCGCTACGGCAGCGGCTCGAGCTGCATCGGAAGGTTGAGCCGTGTGCCAGCTGCCACAAAATCATGGACCCCATCGGTTTTGCGCTGGAAAATTTTGATATGGTCGGAACCTGGCGTGAACTCGACGGCAAGACCCCGATCGATTCCTCCGGTCAACTCGTCGATGGCACCAAACTTCAAAGCGCGGCCGATCTTCGAAACGCGCTTTTATCCAGGCCCGAGATGTTCGTCTCGACCGCAACCCAAAAGCTTTTAACTTACGCCATCGGGCGCACAGTGCAATACTACGACATGCCGGCGGTACGCACGATCGTGCGGCGTTCGGCTGCTAATGATTACCGCTTCTCGTCGCTCGTACTTGGAGTTGTTCAGAGCGATGCGTTTCAGAAGAAGAAGAAGATGAAGAAAAATTCCGAATAGGAGATAACAATGGCATTCATCACCAAAAAGCACCTTTCTCGGCGGATGTTCCTCCAAGGCGCTGGTGTAACAATTGCCTTACCTTTTCTCGAATCGATGATGCCTGCGGCAACGCCTTTGCAGAAAACGGCTGCTGTCGGGAAGACGCGATTCGGAGCCATTTACTTCCCGCACGGCGCCACGATGTACAAATGGACGCCTGAAGGCGAGGGAACAAACTTCGAATTTTCGGAAATTCTTCAGCCTCTGAAACCGTTTCGCGATCAACTGACCATCATCAGCGACATGAGTCATCCTCAAGCCTACGGCGGCGGTTCGGCCACTTCGAACCATACGCGATCCGCCGCGGCGTTTCTGAGCGGCGCGAACGCGAAGATCGGCCCGCAGGCGTATCTCGGCATCACGATCGACCAGCTTGCCGCTCAGAAAATCGGGCAGGACACGGCAATGCCTTCGCTCGAAATGGGCATCGAGGACCCGAGTTTAAGCTGCGGCGATGGTTTGAGCTGCGCGTATCGCGATACGATCTCATGGCAGAGCCCGACCTCTCCATTGCCGATGCAGAACAACCCTCAAATCATATTTGAGCGGCTGTTTGGCGACGGCAGTACCGATGCTTTAAGGCGCGCGCGGCGCGAGCAGTCGCTGAGTCTGCTGGACTCGGTGATGGGCGAAGTCAATGCGCTCAACAAAAAAATTTCGGCGAGCGACCGCAGCCGTGTTGAGCAATATTTGAACGATGTGCGCGAGATTGAGCGGCGAATCGAAAAGGTCGGCCAACAGCTCTCACCGGATCTCAAAGTGCCACCAGCGCCAACGGCCGTTCCGAGGGATTTCGAAGAACACATCAAATTGATGTTTGATCTCTGGGTTCTCGCCTGGCAAGCGGATATCACACGCATCACATCACTTCTGATGGCAAAAGAACTCAGTAACTCCACTTACCCGAAGAGCGGTATCCGCGATGCATTCCACATCCTTTCGCATCATTCGAACCTGCGCGAGAACATGGACAAGTTTGCGGTATTAAATCGCTACCACGCTGGCGTATTCACTTACCTGCTCGAGAAACTGAAGAACACGCCGGATGGCGATGGAACCCTCCTTGACCATTCCATCGTCCTCTACGGCAGCGCCATGAGCGACGGCAATCAACACAATCACGCGCCGTTGCCGGTGCTGCTTGCGGGCGGTGCTTCGGGCCGCGTCAAAGGTGGACGCCACATCCGGAATCCGAAAGACACCACGATGTCGAATCTCTTGCTAGCGATACTGCACAAACTGAATATCGAAGCGGATCATTTCGGCGACAGCACGGGTGTCATGGAGATCTGAGAGGCGAAGAGGCCGTATGTCAGTTTAATTCCAGAACTCCCGACCGATCTTTCCCCAGAGGAAGATCCGCCCGAGGAACTAGTTTCGCGAAGGCTAATCCCCTCCTCAGCAAGTCAGGCCGGCAGAAAACGTCGGCCTTGTATCAGAAAAGGAACGGATTCTGACTCACTTCCTCGATTTTTTTAGCTCCCGGTCTTTAATCAGCATTTCGTTATAGAATCCGCGTATTCCGGTTTCAGGAGCCATAGCATGATCACTTTGTTGCTTCTCCTCGCATTCCAGTGTGTCGATTATTCGAAGGACCCGGCTGGCTGCCAGCCGAGCACGTTCGACACTCCCATCGGACAGATGCCGTCGGTACGCGTGAACCGGCAGGGCAATATCGATCCGTACTCCTCGGAGGAAGATGCGAAAGCCGGGGCGGCGGCGCTGGAAAAGGAGTTGCACCTCTTCCGCAATTTCGAGCATTTGCATTGGGTCATCACAATCCCATCCGTAAAAGATGAAGCGACGGGCAAATGGAAAGGCGGAGATCTCGATTGCGAGGGCGATGCGCGTGGGCTCGGGATTGCCGGCAACTGCATCTTCGTGGGACATGGAAACGGCGCAGGTGTGCGGCACGCGATCAACATTTTCAAGATCCAGCCCAATCCGGACAAGCAGCCGCCGGTGCAAGTCGGAGAGATTCCGGCAATGGTTGAAGGAAATCAGGGATTCGATGATCGCGAGCTGCGGTCGCTCGTATACAAGACTTCGGGAGCGGAGGAACGGCAAATCCTGGTTCGGAATGGTGGCACGAATACGATCGGCCGGATGGAAACGTATCGCATCGACATGAACACATGCTTGCCAATGTCGAAAAGCGAGGTCTACGACTTCCACGCTCAGTCCCACGAATTCTTTCTGTGGCACGATCCCGTAAACCCCAATCGGGTGTTGGCGTACACAACGATTTGGACCTCCGGACTACCTGATCCCGATAATCCGGGTTTGAAGATACCGGATGCTGTCGTTATGGCAGTCACGAATGAGGACACTGGAGAAGCCCTCGCGAAACCCAAGGTGCTGGCGAGCTTCACGCTCAACGAAGTCGGCGGGCCGCCCATCAACGAGAAGCCCGATGCGACGGGCTTGTTCTCCGATGGCCGCTTCCTGGATTTCAGCGACTTGAGAAATAAGAGCGGCCAGCGTGGCAACTTTCAAAACCAGGAACAGAACCGGCTGCATTCCTTGTCCGTCAGCGATGACGGCGAGCGCGTTTATGTTGCCGGCACCACTGCTGGGTTTTACATCCTCGATTCCGAGGCCGTCGCGCACCATAAAGACGCTGAACTTGAGGCCGGCGCCGCGGGTTGCAATAAACGGTCGACGACTGTCTCCTTGGACGGCGTGATCGACCCGGCAAAAATTCCGGCCGTTGCGAATGACTGCCTGCATATGGTGATCAATAATGATCCCGGCCTGAAGGCATACCTCGCATCCAACGCATCGGCTGAAGCGAAGGCGCAGCGCTATCTGCTGCTAATGACCAGATCCCGTTTCGATGTATACCCGCCAATCAATGCGACGCCCACAGGCACGCATAGCGCTGTGTTTGTGCCCAATCGTCCTGCTCAAGTGAAAGGAAACACGAAAGGCCGGCCGGCTTACGTCTGGCTCACCGATGAGAACGGCGGATGCCCGCTGAATAATGCAAGAATGGTGTCGGTGGAATCGGAGATCGTCCCGATCATGGTTGGCGCATTTGCGATTCCCGACAATCAACTCGATGAATGCTTGAATCAGGACGTCACCGAACCGAATGGTCAACCTC
Source organism: Acidobacteriota bacterium (assembly GCA_003222755.1). Lineage (GTDB taxonomy): Bacteria > Acidobacteriota > Terriglobia > 20CM-2-55-15 > 20CM-2-55-15 > 20CM-2-55-15. Next base: position 714 of record QHXA01000006.1, on the reverse strand, counting down.
GCCGGCGAGTCGCCCAGCAGAATCACAATCCGACCGTGTTTAAAAACATTGTGTTCAACACATGGTACGGACACGGCCTGCGCGCGATCGACATCTCGATTCCGCAAACGCCTCGCGAAGTCGGTTATGCCATGCCGGTTCCGCAAGGCATTGCAAGAACGTATCCTGTGTTCAAGGACGGCCTGATCTACTGGGCGGATAACGACACCGGACTGCATGTTGCCCGGTACACCGGCCCGCGCAGCAACGAATTGCCTGGGCCGGGTTCCGGAGTTTACGAGGGGAACGCGACGAGTCCACACCGATGAAACTTTTGTTTGCTGTCTGCCTGATCGTGCTCTGTGCGTTGGTGATTCCATCCCTTTCTGAGGAACCGGACAGCGAGACGGCATGGGTTTGCCCGATGCACCCGGATTACACCTTGGACATCGCAGGCAAATGCCCGCGCTGTGGGATGGATCTTGTCCGCGCGGCGCCGTTCGATGTGCGGGATTATCGATTGGATTTTCGCACCGTGCCCGCTGTTGTGAAGCCGGGGCAAAGGACGAAGCTGCTGTTTCGAATTTTCCATCCCGGTAGCGGCGAGCCCATCAAGAAATTCGAAGTGGTTCACGAACGGCAGTATCACTTGTTCGTCATCAGCCAGGATATGGAGTACTTCCAACATATACATCCGGAAGAACAGCCCGATGGGACCTGGTCGATCGATGTGAC
>QHXA01000777.1:2529-4256 GCA_003222755.1 Acidobacteriota bacterium | reverse complement strand
CAATTTCGCATGGATGCGCTGAACGTGTTCAATCATCCACAGCCCGCCAACCCGACTCTGGACATCAACGGTGACGTCCCGTTCGGCAACATTGCGACAAAGACTGGAAACCGGCAGTTCCAAGCTCAGATACGCCTGGAATTCTAGGCTCCGAAACGCACTCCCTGCATACGCCGGAGGCGTGTTGGGAGATTAGCCACGGGTACGCGTTTTTTTGCGTACCCCTGGACTGTGTAAACTTCCAACTGCGCGCCCAACACCGGTATGTTCAGAATCGATTCACCGATATTAATGATCAGCCCCGCGAGCAGACCTCCAATGATGACACCTTTCACATTGATGCGCGGCATAGGCAGTTGCCCTTTTTTGATTGGATCGCGGGATTCTAACAAAACGGAATAGCCACAAAAAGGCACAAGAAAAGATCACATCCAGTAGGGTTGCTCTGGTTCAGGCTCGACGTCGAGGTCGACATCGACCGTGAGACTATCCGTGACATCCAGCGCGGTTGAAAATTGCTGGTATCCAAGTTTCCAAATATTCAGACTATAGCTTCCCTTCGGCAGTTCGATTGTGGCAAGACCTCGATCATCGCTGGAAGCCCGGTACACACCCAGCCGGACTTCAGCATCGGGCAGGGGCACCTGTGTGGTCTTATCGTGGACACGGATTGTCAAACTGTGCTCTGGCGGTTCGACAGTTATGAATGTGAAGTTTGATCGAGCATCGCCATGCGCAGACGTGACGGCCCATGTGTGCGTGCCGACGATTGGCGGCGCGGGTAAATCCAACTCAGTCCAATATAGGCCGCTGGTGCCAGGCCAAGCCGCATCACCCAAGGAAGAACGAGCAATCATTCGACCTGTGTCGTCCCGAACTTCGATTTGGTGCCCGGTGAGTTGACAACCGGCCGAGCATTTGGCTCCAACCTTTATTTTTGCTGAACGACGGATTACTAGAGGGGAAGCGATGTCCCACACCGCGAGACTCGTCTTGTGTTGTTCGGCGTCCACTTTTATGAGCTAGTAGCGCCGGCAGCTTCCCGGCCGGCTATGCGACCAAATACCAGGACTCTGGGCAAGCCGTGCAAAGCAAAACCACCGGCTGATTCGCCACAAGCATAAAGACCGGGTATGACCTGATCATTACGGTCGATGACCTGGCACTTTGTGTTGATCTTGAGGCCGGTGAGGGTGTCGTGCAGGATGGGCGTTGACCATGCTGCGTAGAACGGCGGCTTTTGGATCTTGAACATGGGTGTGGGCTTTGCGAATTCCAAATCTTTTCCTGTATCGACGGACGAGTTGTACTTGTTTACAGATTGTTCCAACACGCTGGCCGAAACCGGGTGCAGCTGATACGGGTTTTTGATTTTGCCTGCTAATTCCGCGATCGTGTCTGCGCTGAAGAACCAGCCATTCGGATCAACATTGGGCGGCCTGGGATCCCACTGTTCTCGCGTGACGGCATCCGCATCGAAGATGGCCCATATCGGACCGCCGCCATTCGATTTCCCGTTGCTGCCCAAGTTCCCATTGGTTCCAAGACAGGCAGCAAGGAAGGCATAAGAGTTGTCCATCTCATTCCAGAACCTCTGGCCCATCTGGTTGACCAGGATCAGGTCCTGAAAATTACGAACCGTAAGTCCGGACCCGCCTGCCTGCGCAAAAATAGGGCTTTTCGGATCCCACTTCAAATTCTCGTAACCGTAGCGGACGCCAATGTGA
>QHXA01000777.1:0-2506 GCA_003222755.1 Acidobacteriota bacterium | reverse complement strand
CCGTCATTACTTTGATTTGACGTGGCCCAAAGGGACGCGCCAATTGCCATCGCCAGCGTCTCGCCGTCGGCGTTCTGTTTGGTCCAGGGTTCACCGGCAACCTGGTATTCGTCGGTCAGTCGCGGATCGAACATTCTGCGGAAAGCGACATTGCCTGTATGGCCGCCCGTCGCGATGACTACACCTTTCCTCGCGCGGATATTCACATCTTTGTTTTCGAACCGTGCTGTGACTCCAAGGACTCTTCCCGACGTTGCGTTTTCTCTGATGATCCGCGTCATTCTGTGCTTCAAAAGAATCTCGGCGCCTTTGCCTCTTGCGCTTTTTTCCAACGGTCTGACGATGCCGGATCCCGCACGTCCATTGATCGTTTCGTTAAGGTCCGGTGAAAATACCTGCGCCACACATAACCGCGGGACGGTTCCACCATTGACGAAATCCGGCTTTTCGTCATTGAACTTCACACCATTCTCGATCAGGAATTCGAACGTCGCGACGTTTTCGTCGGCCCACATTCGGACGAGATCTCGATCGCAATACCGGAACTCACTGTTCCTGTGATTCGTGTGGTCGAGGTAAACCTGGTCCACCGAATCGACGATCCCATATTTCTTCTGCATACTCGTCCCGCCGCCGAGTGGCACTCTTCCGCCGCTCAACATCGCGTGTCCGCCAATGTCGTGATTGGCGTCGAGCACGATAACCGATGCTCCCCGATCGCGCGCCATAATCGCTGCCGGCAGACCGGATGCTCCGGCTCCGACAACGACGACATCTGCTGTTCTGTCCCATCGCACTTGAGCCTGCGCGGCGGCACCTGCGAAAGCAGTCGCCCCGACGCCAATGGCAGCGCCTTCTTTGATGAACTTTCTCCGGCTCGGACTGAAGTTCTCATTTTTCTGGGCCATATTTTTGTCCTCGGTGAAGTGATGCAGAGCAATGTACATCGAGATGAGCACCTGCAGTCAATGTTTGTGTGAGTAGCAAAATTTGGAGGTCTATAATGCCTGCGAGGTCAATGGCGTGATTTCGAGAACGATTTCCCATTACCGCATTCTCAATAAACTCGGCACAGGCGGAATGGGCGAGGTCTACCTGGCTGAAGATATGAAGCTTGGCCGCAAGGTAGCCATCAAGCTTTTGTCTCCGGCATCGCTCGCCGACGAACGGTCGAAGAGGCGATTGCTGCGCGAGGCCCAAACCGCAGCCACGCTCGACCACCCGAACATCTGCACGATTCATGAGGTTGGCGATGAGAATGGCTGAGCTTCATCGTCATGCAATACATCGACGGTGAAACCCTCGCCACACGAATCAAGGACAAGCCGCTGGGATTGAAAGAAGCATTGGATGTTGCCCGGCAAGTGGCGGCGGCGCTGGCCGACGCGCATTCCCATGGGGTCCTCCATCGCGACATCAAACCGAACAACATCATGATCACCTCCCGGGGCCAGGCCAAGGTTTTGGACTTCGGGCTGGCGAAGATCTTGCGTGACAAGACAATGCCCGAGAGTGAACTGGCAACGGAAACGACCCTGTTAAGCGCGGCAGGCGCGATTGCGGGGACGGTGCCGTACATGTCGCCTGAGCAGGTGCGTCAAGACGAACTGGATCGCCGCAGCGATATCTTCAGCTTCGGAACATTGCTCTATGAAATGGTAAGTGCGCAACAGCCCTTTGCCGCCAAAAGCATGGGAGAGACTCTGGCGGCGATCTTGACGCGGGAGCCCCCGCCTCTGCGGCTGAGCAGACGCCGACCGGCGTGGAACGGCTCATACGCAAATGTTTGGAGAAGGAAGAGGCTCGGCGGTATCAGACGCTGGAAGAGCTGATCGCGGACCTCGACCAATTGCGCGGCTCGCTGGACAGTGAGCACATGGCGCGATCGATGGGGAGTCAAAAAGCGGGCCTGCCCTCGGCCACACGCAAGTGGCGTGCACTGACGGGTCCGCATGCGGCGCTGTCCCTTGCGGCCCTGGCGCTGGTGGTAGCGGCGTTTGCATATTTGGTGCAGTGGAAATACGCGCTCCGGCAACAGGGACCGGTGATCAAATCGCTCGTGGTGATGCCCCTCAAATCGCTCAACCAGGAAACAGGCGATGACTATCTCGGGCTGGGCATTGCGGACACAGTCATCACCAAAACGAGCCAGATGTAGAACTCATCGTCCGCCCGCTCAGTGCGGTGCGGCGTTACGAGAAACAAGACGTCAATCCGCTGGAGGTTGCGCGGCAGTTGCAGGCGGATTCTGTGCTCGCTGGTACGATCCAACGCGCGAGTGATCGTATCCGGGTCAGCATGAATCTGCTCAGAGCTCAAGACGGTACCTCGCTCTGGGCGGAGACGTTCGACCGCGAGATGAACAATGCCTTCGCCCTGCAGGATGACATCTCTCTCAATGTCCTGAAAGCTCTTAACCTGACGGTGACTTCCCAAGAAAAAAACCGGCTGATCACGCCGCCCACGAAGAATGCGGAAGCATTTGATTACTACTTGCGCGGAAAAT
>QHXA01000741.1 GCA_003222755.1 Acidobacteriota bacterium | reverse complement strand
CGGGCGCATTCAGAGTGGCCAGTTGTTCAACTTGGGCAACTACAATCTTGTCGGCATGACCATGAAGGAACTTAATGACGTCTACAAGCTCCGGGACGACGCTGCCAATAAGATCATGTACATTCTGCCGCAGGACATCATCGACAACACAATCAAAGCCTTTAGCACGAGCGCAACATCGGCGACGGGTTATGGCACATTGGGCCCGCCGTCGAGCCGCTACATTGCGCCCGCCAGTAACGCGAACTGCATTCAGGCGTACAGCGGCCAGTGCGCGCCACAAAGCATCTTTCTGACAGGTCCGCGACTCACGCGCTTCGATCTGAGTCTTGTGAAGAGAATCCAGATCACCGAGCGTGTGAACTTCGAACTTCGCGGGGAGTTGATCAACGCGTTCAACAACATCAACTTCATGAACCCAACGGGCACCGCGTTCACCAGTCCTTCAAGCCTGACGTTCGGGCAGGTGACGACAGCATATTCGGATTCCTCCAACACTCAGGATCCGGGCGGCCGACTGGGCCAGATCGTCGCGCGGATTAATTTTTAGAAGGCGTGGTCCGCGGTCGTGAATGCGAACAAGGCGCGGTCCTTGTCAGTGCGTCATGGCGTAGATGACGAAATTGATTCCCATGCGGTAGGCCTGACCCGAATACTTTTCCGGGTAGCATGCGACGTCCATGTGCTCCCAAGCATCTCCCAAATCCGAGTTGTACGTCACGATCACCATCAACCGGCCTGTATCGTCAGAGATCCCATAGATGCGCGGCTCAGTGTCGGTGGGTGATTCCCAAGTCTGACGGCCGTAGCAACCGTTACTCACATTGGGAATTTGCATGATCGTATCAATGTCGAAAAACGTGTGAAAGATCTCGTGAGTCAACGGCACTGGTTCAAGCTTGCGATCGGGAAACACCTTTGCCATCTGCCGCACAAAGTTCGCGCGCTGGTAGGTTCCCCAGAAGTCGTCCGCGTGCAGAAACCCGCCCCGGAGTAAGTGTTCACGCAACCGGGCGGCTTGCTCGTCGTTGAGCAGCATCTGGCCGGGCTCGACGATGTAGAGATAAGGGAAATCAAAGATTCGGGGATCCATCAGGTCCATCGGGTGAGGAGCCTCCCGATATGCGTTGATTCGCGTCAGCCGCTCGACGCCCCAGATAAACTTGCAATCGGAAGCAGGGTAGTCGGTGCGCCAGCCTCCTCCGAGACCGCCTTCGCCGCGTTCCAAATCCGAACATTTGAAATCGCGAATTGCCGGATACCGGACCGGAATTGGGCCACCCCTTTCAGGCGTGCCCACTCCGGTATAGATCACGCGCGTGTAGTAATACTCTGCGTCTGTTTGGCGCCCGGGTTCATCCGCCCAGGCGCCAGACAGCACGAGTCCAGTAAAGAACAACGCAAACAGCGCTCTCTTCATGATGTTCACGTTCGGGTATACGATAGGTTTTTCG
>QHXA01000005.1:11721-17301 GCA_003222755.1 Acidobacteriota bacterium | reverse complement strand
GTGGCGCAAGGCCATTCACTTCTGCATGAAAAAAGATGGCGAGATCTGCTGGGTCGCTCCATCAAGTCCTCGCTGCTGGGCCGTGCAGTCAAGCGACTGCGCCCCGGTTATGGTGGCCATTGGAGCAAAAGTGAAGTTGGTTTCAAGTTCGGGCGAGAGAGTGATACCGGCGGCGGAACTTTACAACGATGACGGAATCCGCCACCTTAATAAAAGGCCCGATGAATTGCTGACCGAGATCTACCTACCGCCGACCAACGGCTGGCGAGCGACATATTGGAAACTCCGTCGCCGCGGTTCGTTCGATTTTCCTGTCCTTGGCGTGGCCAGTTGCCTGAGACTTGCAGACGACGGAACCGTGGAAGACGCCAAAATCGTCCTAGGAGGGGTTGGCTCCGCCCCGATTAAAGCCCTCACTGCAGAAAAAACTATTCTCGGAAAAAAGCTCACCGAGGATACCATCCGCGAGGCCGCCGCAGCGGCGTACCAACCCGCGAAGCCGCTCGACAACACCGATTTTGCAATGCACTGGCGCAAAGAGATGGCGCGGTATTACGTCGCCGGCACGCTTCGAGAACTTGCCGGGCTGACGGCACTGTAGGGGCGGTCTATGATCGCCCACGAATTTTCCGCGTGCAACATCGCGGGCGGTCATAGACCGCCCCTACAGTCGAACCGCCGAAGTTTGGTGTCCAGGATCTCGGGCGAAATCTGACCAATTCTCAATTCCCAATTCTCATTGATCATCCCAGGGGAAGCGCGAGCGCTGATAGTAAACCCTGCTGGCCGTACAGAACTCGCGCGCATTCTCAAACCCGCTCCTGCTCGGATGAGAATTGAGAATTGGGAATTGAGAATTGGTCAGATTTCAAAATCCGCCATCCTGGACACCAAACTTCGGAGTCGAACTGTGAATAGTTGAGTCCAACCGCGCCCTATGGTTTAATCCCGTGCAGTTCAGGCAACCCAATTTGGAGGCATCGAGATGAGATTCAGGACAGCTGTCTTCTGCGCTCTGATTTTAGGTTTCGTCCTCGCCGCTCCGCTGCTGGCACATCATTCGTTTGCGGCCGAATATGACAGTACCAAAGTAGTCAAGCTGACCGGCAATGTCACAAGGGTCGATTGGCAGAATCCGCATGCGTACTTTTACATCGACGTCAAAAATGCCGAAACGGGCCGCGTCGAGAATTGGGCTTTCGAAATGGGCGCGCCGTCAGTGATCGCAAGGCAGGGTTGGACCAAAACGACCCTGAAAATCGGTGATGTGATAATCGTCGAAGGCACGCGCGCGAAGGACGGCGGTTTCCACGGAAATGCCCGCTCTGTGTATATGGCCGACACTGGTAAGAAACTTGGCGCAGGATCCAGCGAAGCCACGACACCGTAAGGAGGAATTCTGATGCGTAGCCGGTTTGCGATTCTTGTTCTCTTCTCCTTGCTGCCGGTGTTCTCCTTTGGTCAGCAGCGCAGTGACGCTCCTGCTGCTCAAGCTGGACAACGCGGACGAGGCGCCCGTGGCCCGGCGCAAAGACCGCCATCGGCTCCGACACCACGCTATCCCGATGGTCATCCGATGCTGAGCGCGCCTCCAGGCAAGCTGGGATACTGGGATGCCGGAACCGGATCCATTTTTGGAAAGAACGGCAACAACCTGCCGACGAACTTGGACATCAGCGAAGTCCCGTTCATGGCATGGTCTCGGGCTCTGTACGAAGTACGTCGAGCCGAGCAAAGCAAGAGCGATCCTCACGCGCGATGCCTTCCTCCGGGCGGGCCTCGGCAGTTTCACACGCCATATGGGCTACTGATCTACGAAATTCCCGAAGCCAAGCGCGTCCTGATACTGTCCGGCGGCGGGCCGCATATTTGGCGCATCGTGTACACGGATGGGCGTCCGCATCCGCCGGCCGATCAGCTAGACCCCGGTTTTCTGGGACATTCCGTCGGCCATTGGGAAGGCGATACGTTGGTGATCGACACCGTCGGCTTCAACGAAAAATTCTGGATGACGCGATTTGGGTTGCCGCATACCGAGGCGCTTCATTTGATCGAGCGCATCTCGCGTCCGGATTACAACACGCTGAAGTACGAAGTGACTATCGATGATCCCAAGACTTACACGAGACCGTGGAGCGGCGGGCATATTATCAATTGGCATCCCGATGAGGATTTCCCGGAGTATTTTTGCCAGGACAATAACAGGGATGCGGAGCACTTAGTAGGGCAGTAACCGAGCACGAAAACTATAGGTGTTGCTGAAGGACAGACGCTTCGGCACCGCTGCACGGTGCGCGCCGCGGCGGTCATAGACCGCTGCTATAGTAGGTCGCTTATTGGTCGCGTGTTAGCTTGAAATCACCTTTCATATCCCCGTGACTCCAAGTCCCCACGATCGAGCGACGGATGGAAGTAAGGTTCTCAATACTGCCATCGATCACGAAGTGGACCGGTTTGCCATCGTGGTCCTTCGCATCGGCCTCGAAGTGAACTTTCCAACCTTTTGGATCCGAGCTCGGCTCCATCGTGGCCTTCGACAGCTTGATCGATTCCGGCCCTGGATTTATCAAACCGGTAATGTTCTTTCCATCCCAGTCCAACACGAGCGTCACATCGTTGCGATGCGTCGGCGTCGGTCCCCAATCTCCGTGCCACGTGCCGGTCAGAGGATGACCCTCCTGAAGAAATAACAATAGAAACACGGAGAGCAAAATCTGCTGCATCTCTTCCCCTTCGCGCACGCCGGAGGCGTGCCAGGAAATTAGCCGGGGGGTAAGCGAGCACAACCCCCGGCTGTCTCAAACCTGAGACAGCCCCACCCTGGAAAGGGTGCGAAGAATCCGGGCGCCCTTTCCAGGGTGCGTATTTAGCCGACCTGATTATTCCGGGAGTACGCGCACAAAAGATGTGCGCGTACTCCCAGCTAATTTACCTGCACGCCTCCGGCGTGCCAAATGCGAATGGTTAGAACCGTCAGAACGAGAACCGCGCCACAAGCACACCCTGTCGGGGTAGCAGGTTGGCGGTCGTGCCAAAAGCTGTGACTCCCGTCGTCGTCACCTTGCCGAAACCATCGTTAGCATTGCCATTGGCCAAATAGCTTTGTTGCAGCTTGAAATTCGTAAGCGCATTTCCCGACGGATCGCTCCAATACGCACGGTTGAAAATATTCGTAAACTCCATCCGAAGACTCAGAGTTTTTCTGGAATCTCCGCCACCGATCCGGAACGTCCGCCCGACATTCAAGTTTTCCATCGGACGCCGCTGCGACCGGTAATCGCTGTAGTACGCGGCCGAACTGCCGAATTGTCCTGCGGGCGGATCGACCCAAGCATCCTTATTTAACACGAACGTCTTGTTGGGGTCATAGCAGTGGCAGTTCAAGTCGACGGTGAAGGGCTTCTGCCCCGGTACGCGATTCGCAAAACTAGCACCCTGGAACAGGAGGTTGTTCAGAGCCGTCTGTGCGCTTGGAACCAGGAGCGGGAATCCACTTGCGTATTGAAGGAAGGCACCAAAGGTCCAGTTCGCGAGGACCGAAGAGAGCACCTTGTTCGTTGTTAACCTCGGCGTGGTGTAATTCACAGCGGTGTTGAAAAAGAACGGCTGATCGTAACGCGAAATATACTTGTTCTTTTCACGATCGAACACGTTGTTCACCTGGGCATTGCCGGTAGTGCCTGGATTGGGCTCTCCGATTTCGGTGCCGATCGTCAGCGCCTTCGACCACGAGAAATTACCGCTGGCCGTCAGACCATGAGAGAAGCGTTGGGTAACCTTCACTTGCAACGCGTCGTACCAGGTCTTGCCCATCGGATTCCAGTAGACAGGGATGTTGGTGAACTGCGGGAATGGCCGCAACGCCTGAGCCAGCGTCTGGTTTAGAGGGAAGCCCGGATAAGGCGCCTTGAATCCGCGTGCTACAACTCCAGCGGTATTCATGGCGGACGTCAGGAGTGTCCGGTCGGCCGCATCATTCACGTCGAGTCCAAAGGACTTCAGACGCTCGGGCGTATTCGCGTTCAGGTTCAGCATCGCGGGAGATTGCCACCAGACGCCGCGGTTGCCGACATACGTCAAGTCGACTACCAAGTTCGTCGTAACTTCGCGCTGGAATCCGATACTCCATTGATATTGTCGTGCGGGCCGCCCGGCATTCGGGTCCATCCATACAGGTCCAGTCCCAGGAGTCACAACAGCGCTGCCCCGCGGAATAGTTGGGAAATACCCGGGATCGTAGCTCGGCCACGGCGCGGGGCGGAACGAAACGGGAATACCTTCCGATAAGGTCGTAACTGGAATACCGAAGCTCGAAGCAGGTGTCTGGGCGCTCGAGCCCGCCAGTCCTCCAGCGGCGTTGTTATTGCTGGCCGTACCGCTGTAAACGATACCGAATCCGGCACGAAACACTGTTTTCGGCGTTATCTGGTAAGCCGCTCCAAGCCGCGGCCCGAACGCGTACGGATAATTCTTGGCGATGTCACAGCTGCAACGTCCCGGGCCGCTGCCGTCGTATATCGCGGCGCCCGGAATACCCAACTTCGGATGTATCGTTGTGGGGGAGAACTCTGGAGCGCGCCCGTAGGTTTCTCTCAAGTAAGTCGAGTAATCGTATCGCAGACCATAATCCAACGTGAAGCGCGACGTTACTTTCCACGTGTCCTGCGCGTAAATCCCCAATTGCTTTTTCCCCATTCGTGGGCGCGTGGGGTTCGACATATTTATCGAATCCACTTGGCCTAACAGGAAACTTGCATAACCGAATCCGACATTGGCGCCGTTCACAGCTGCGCTTTGAAAGGGCTGACCTGTTTCGGCCGCTGAGAATCCGTAAACGCCGTCCGTGTTTCCATCGACGATCGGCGGATATCCCTCCGTGCGAAATTCCGAGCCGAATTTGTAGCTATGGTTGTTCTTGACCCAACTCAGGTAAGCGTTGAACGAGGGACTCTGCGTAATCTGATTCGACCCAGCCTCGGAACCGATTCCCTTCATCCCTCCCGTTCCATTGTTCGCGACAAATCCGGACATCGTTGGGAAGAATTTGTTTTCTCAAGCCGAGTTCTTTTTCGGCGTTGTAGTTCACGATTTTGCCGGTCCGGGTAACTGACGGAACCAAGAAATAATTGCTTCGATAGCCGGCGCCCAAATGCAGCAGCACTCTCGGCGACAGCGTGTGATCGTAGTTCAAACGATAAAGGGGCGCGTTCTGGAAGGTACCAAGCACTTCCGAAATCGGGTCCGGCAGACCATCGGATCTACCGAAGATCGTATTTCCATTCGGGTTCGTGGTCTTTGTTTTCTGCCAGAAGAAGCTTAGTTTGCCTCTATTGCCGATCAAATGGTCAATCTTGAACGACGGAACTTGTGTAACTCGCGAGGTCGGATAGACCTCTTTATAGTTACTCACGAGGTCATTGGCGTTCGGCCCATTGGGCTGCGGAAACAGCGCCTGAATTTTCAAGGCAACCGGATCGAAACGATCCTTCGCAATAATGTTATTTGGAAATGGATCACGGAAGAGGCGCCCGTCCGCGGCAGCGCGAGTAGTCGCCGGGTCGTAGATCATGCCTTCCAGCA
>QHXA01000005.1:10982-11715 GCA_003222755.1 Acidobacteriota bacterium | reverse complement strand
CCGCCCAAGTGGGTCGGTCCCGATAATCTTGGGCACTCTCGGTATGGCTGTACTGAAATCACCATTCCGATATGCCAGCGTCGGAACCGTTTGAAACTGGTTATCAACGTATTGGGTTTCGCGGAACTGCTCGAAGTTGACGAAGAAGAATGTCTTGTCCCGGCGTACCGGACCACCTACGGTGAAGCCGTAGTCATTTCTTCTGGCGCGCGGTCGGGTATTGGGTTCGCCGGTCTTGAATGGATTCCCCGCATTGAAAACTTCATTAACGAAATTGTCGTAAACCGTCCCATGGATCTGGTTGGTTCCCGACTTCATCGTGACGTTGAACACGCCCCCACCCACTTGGCCATATTCCGCAGCAAAATTGCTGGTCTGAATTGCCACTTCCTGGATTGCGTCCACGCCCGGCTGCGACTGGGCCGGAACGCCGGGTGTGCCGGTATTTGAAGCCTCCTGCCCTTCGATTCGGAAGGACTGAGTGTTGGCGGGAGTGCCGTTGAGGCGCACAAGACTGTTCGGCGTCCAGGTACTGCCGGGAATCAACTGAACCATGGCATATGGATTTCGAATGCCCGCGCTTCCCGAGAGGACGCCTCCAATTCCCAGGATCGGAAGGTCATCCAGCCTGCTGGAGTTCACGTTGTGGCTGACATCGCTGCTTTCTGTTCTCAGCAGCGGTGCATCGGCATTAACCGTTACTTCGTCCGTTGCGGCGCCGACTTCAAGCGAT
>QHXA01000005.1:9409-10975 GCA_003222755.1 Acidobacteriota bacterium | reverse complement strand
CGACTAATACCGTGATACCCTGCCGCACATACTTCTTGAAACCTGGCAACTCTGCAGACATTGAATACACGCCCGGGGGCAACTGCGTGAGCGTGTAGTTGCCGGTTTCGGTGCTGATCGTTTCGTATTTCGCACCCGTTTCGCCGTTAGTGGCGACAACGCTCGCACCAGGAATGACGGCGCCCGTAGCATCGGAAATCGTTCCAGTGATGGTCCCGCGATCGCTTTGCGCGAACGACATGAAAACACCACCCAATAACAAGGAAAGCAAAACCAGTAGCCGGCGCATTGATCCCCCCTTCTCAAGGTCAACATCTGTTGACAAATACCAAAATCGTGCCTCCGAAAATACGCCGGTTCACTCCAAGAGATCAAACACAATGTGCCGATTGACGTAAGAGCAACCCTGTATAACAATATGGTGCCAGATCGACGATCAAGTCATTCCGTCGGGACACAGACATTTTCTAAGGAGATCAAACGATGAGACACATCGTGCTGGGGTTGACGATTGTAGCCGCCCTTATAGCCGCAAGCATGCCTCTGATGGCGCACCATTCTTTTGCTGCGGAATTTGATTCGAACAAGCAAGTAAAGCTGAGTGGAGTTGTAACCAAGATCGACTGGACGAATCCACATGTGTGGTTTTATCTGGACGTCAAAGACGAAAGCGGAAAGATCACCAACTGGGGCTTCGAAATGGGCCCTCCACACCTGCTTCAGACTTCAGGCTGGACGCGCACGACCATGAAACTTGGTGATGTGGTCACGGTGCAGGGTTCGGTGGCAAAAAACGGAACCAACCGGGCCAATGCGAGAAGCGTCACTACGCCCGATGGAAAGAGAATGGGCGCCGCGTCGAGTGAAGCCCAGGCCCAACCGTAGTTGCGTGGCCACAAAAAGGCACATACAAATCTTGTGCCTTTTTGTGGCAAATTCCCTCCTCCGTTGGTTAAGTATGTAGTCGCGCGGCTTTAGCCCGCGTCCCCACGGTTCACACCAGCCGTCCACTTGCAGCTTCCAGCAGCGACCCGCACCCTGACGGGTGTCGAGGACTCCTCGCACCCTTTCCAGGGTGCGGCTGTTTTTGGTTTCAGATAACCGGGGGTTGCGCTCACTAGCGCTCGCTTAATCCCCGGCTAATTTCCTGACAAGCCTCCGGCGTGCGAAACAAGATTCAGGTATGATCTTGCCGCTATGATTATCGATTGTCACGGACACTACACCACAGCGCCGAAGCCGCTACAGGATTACAGAGAAGAGCAGATCGCAGAATTAAAAGACCCATCGCACGTTCCCGCGAAGGGCACGATCAACATCACGGATGACCAGATCCGCGAAAGCCTCGAAGGCGCGCAGCTCAAGCTTCAGCGCGAGCGCGGCTCTGACGTCACGATCTTCTCTCCGCGGGCCTCGGCGATGGGCCACCACATTGGCAACGAAACAACCAGCCGTCACTGGACCGAGCACTGCAACGATCTGATCTATCGCGTGTGTTCGATGTATCCGCAAAATTTTGTTGCCGTGTGCCAGTTGCCGCAATCGCCGGGTGTGCCGCCGGCCAAT